>DASUQY010000230.1:0-4240 GCA_036280315.1 Actinomycetota bacterium | reverse complement strand
TCCCTGACTCCTGCGAGAGCGCCGCGTACCGCGCCAGCGCGTGGGCGTTCGCGTGCAGGCAGGCGTCGGTCGGGATGCCGTCCCCGATCGTGATCACCGCGCGCCACTTGCTGAAGCGCGCGCCGAGCGCGTAGTACTCCTCGAAGCGCGCGCGCAGACCGTCGAGCCCCTCAGTGACCTTCTCCCCTGGGAAGCCGGCCTGGTCGTGCGCGCCCGTGTCGACCTTGATCCCGGGGATGGCGCCCTTCGAGGAGAGCACCTCCGCGAACGACGTGCCGTCGTCGGCAGACTGCCGGATCGTCTCGTCGTACAGGATCACGCCGCCGATGGAGTCCTCCATCCCGGGCGCCGTGAACAGGAGCTGCCGGTAGAAGCGGCGGTTCTCCTCGGTCGACTCCACGCCGATCGAGTCGAAGCGCTTCGTGATCGTCCCGGTCGACTCGTCGGCCGCGAGGATCCCCTTGTGGTCGGCGACGATTGCCTTCGCGGTGTCGTGTAGCTCGTGCGCTCCCATCTAGCGCGCTCCTTTCATCAGGCTCTGGATCTTCGTGAGTGGATGCGAGGCGACGATACGGCGGAACGTGCCCGAGCGCGAGCGCATGACGATCGACTCCGTCTCGACCCGGTCGCCGACGACGCGTACCCCACGGAGCAGCGCGCCGCTCGTCACGCCGGTCGCCGCGACGAACGCGTCGTCGCCCTGCACGAGCTCGTCCGCCGTCAGCACGCGCGAGAGGTCGTAGCCCTCGTCCGCGAGCCGCTGCCGCTCGTCGTCGTTCCGCGGCCAGAGCTTGCCCTGCATCGCGCCTCCGAGGCACTTGATCGCCGCGGCGGAGATGACGCCCTCCGGGGTACCGCCGATTCCCATCAGCAGGTCGACGCCGGTGCCGGGCTGGGCTGCGGCGATCGCCGGCGCGACGTCGCCGTCGCGAATCAGGTTCACGCGCGCGCCGGCCTCGCGCAGCTCGGCGATGAGGTCGTCGTGGCGATCGCGCTCGAGCACGACGACCGTGAGGTCGTTGACTGCGACGTGCTTCGCCTCGGCGACGCGCTCGAGGTTCTCGGTCGGCGTCGCGTCGATGTCGATCGCGTCCGCCGCTTCCGCGCCGACCGCGATCTTGTTCATGTACAGGGCCGCGCCGGGAAAGAACATCGTCCCGCGCTGAGAGACCGCGATCACGGAGATCGCGTTCGGCATGCCGAGCGCGGTGAGGCGTGTCCCCTCGAGCGGATCGACGGCGACGTCGACCTCGGCGCCGGTTCCGTCGCCGATCTTCTCGCCGTTGAAGAGCATCGGCGCCTCGTCCTTCTCGCCCTCGCCGATCACGACGACGCCGCGCATCGCGACGGTATCGAGCATGAGCCGCATCGCGTCGACTGCAGCCTGATCCGCGGCGATCTTGTCCCCTCGCCCGATCCAGCGCGACGCGAACGTCGCAGCCGACTCCGTGACGCGAACGAGCTCGAGCGCAAGGTTCCTGTCCGGTACCTCGCTCACCTCGAGCGATCCTACATCCGCTCGGGAGCTGCCACTCCGACGAGATCGAGCGAGCGCGCGACCACCGCTTGGGTCGCCGCACACAGCCCCAACCGGAAGCCCTCGTTCTCGGACTCGAGCACGCGGTGCTCGTGGTAGAAGCGGTGAAAGTCGTCCGCAACGCGGATCGCGTAGATCGGGATGGCGTGTGGCGCCCTTCGCTCGGTCGCTTGCGCGACGACGGCGGGGAACTCGAGCAGCCGCTTCACGAGCTCGCGCTCCTCGTCGGCGAGGGCTGTGGAAAGGGTGTCAGACACGGTGTCTGACACCGTTTCGCCGGGCGGTATCCCGTTTTCGCCTGCATTTCTGAGGATTCCAGCGATTCGGGCATGTGCGTACTGGACGTAGTAGACCGGGTTCTTGTTCGACCGCTCTTTCGCCAGGTCGACGTCGAGCTCGATCGCCTGGTCGTGTCCCCGCGAGACGAGGTACCAGCGGGCCGCATCCACGCCGACCGTGTCGAGGAGCTCGTCGAGGAAGACGACGTCGCCCCGGCGCTTCGACATCTTCTTCGCCGCGCCGCCCTCGACCAGATGGACGAGCTGGTAGATGAGCACCTCGACCGACTCGCGCGGATACCCGAGCATCTCGGCGAGCGCCTGCAACCGCGCGACGTAGCCGTGATGGTCGGCACCGAGGACGTAGACGAGCCGATCGTGCCCCCGCCCGAACTTGCGGCGGATGTAGGCCGCGTCCTTCGCGTAGTACGTCGGCGCGCCGTCCGAGCGGACGAGGACCCGGTCCTTGTCGTCACCGTGGACGCTCGTGCGCGCCCACACGGCTCCGTCCTCCTCGTACGTGTCCAGCAGCGCAACGGACTCCGGAATCTCGGCCTCGACCTCGGTCTCACGCGCCCAGCTGTCGAAGTGGATTCGAAACCGCTCCAGCGTCCCCTCGATGCTCGCGAGCACGTGCGGAACGGGATCACCTGAGAGCGCCGCGAGCTCCTCGAGGTAGTCGCCGGAGTAGCCGTCCTCCGGCGGCTCCTCTCCACGTCGCACTGCTTCCACGGACGCGTAGAAGCGCTCCATCTGCGCGCCGGAGTCGTTGTAGTAGTACTCGCGCTCGACGGTATGGCCCGCGAACTCGAGGAGGCGCGCGACGGAGTCGCCGTACGCGCCGTTTCGCGCGCTGGCGACGGTGATCGGCCCCGTCGGGTTCGCAGACACCATCTCCACCTGGATGCGCTCGCGCTCCACCGCCGACCCGGTGCCGAAGTCCCCACCGGCATCGACGATCTCGCCGACACCGTCCGCGAGCCAGGTGTCGGAGACCCAGAGATTCACGAAGCCCGGGCCGGCGACCTCGGCGCGCTCGGCGAGGCCGGTCTCGACGACCTTCGCAGCGATCTCCTCCGCGATCTCACGGGGCGCCCGCTTCTGCAGGCCGGCGAGCTTGAGCGCGACGTTCGTCGCGTAGTCGCCGTGCTCCGGATCGCCGGGACGTTCGAGCGCGACGGCCGAGCCGGCGACCTCGGTGAGAGCGTCCGCGAGTCGCGCGACCGGATCGTTGGCGGTGAGGCCCTTCACCCGGCCATCGTACGGACGCGGCGTGCTAGCGGTTCTTCGCAGCCGACGGCGCGGCGGTGATCGGAATCACGACGCCGTCGCGGTGGAGCGCGAGCTGGACTTCCTCGCGGGCCTTGTAGATCCGCCACTTCACCGTGGCGAGCGTCACCTCGAGCGTCTCGGCGATCTCGGTGTACGAGAGGCCGACGACGTCGCGGAGGAGGAGCGCCATCTTCAGGTCGGGGTTGAGATCCTCGATCGCACGCCAGACCGCGTCGATCGTCTCGGCCCGCTCGGCCGGCGCGTCCACCACCTCGAGCGGCGGCGCGTCCTCGAGGTTCACGACAGCGCGAGGGCGGCGCTCGATGGCGCGCAGCTCGTCCAGCACGCGGTTCTTCGTGACCTGGAAGAGCCAGGTCGTGAACCGCGACCGCAGCGAGAAGCTCGGAAGCCCCTGGAAGACGCGGAGGAAGACCTCCTGCGTTAGATCCTCGGAGAGACTCCGGTCACCGGTCAGACGCAATACGTAGTTGTAGACCGGCTGCTCGTACGTGCGGACGATGATCGAGAACGCCCGCTCGTCACCCCGCTGCGCCTTTCGCAGAACGCCGAGGTCTGGCTGTGGCAGTGACATGTGAGCGCGGAGTATAGGGCGGAATTTGTAAAGGCTTCGAACGCGGCCAGTTACGGGGCAGTTGCGAGCGGAACCCCAGTCATGTCGGAGGGAACGGGAAGCCCGAGCAGCGTCAAGATCGTCGGCGCGAGGTCGGAAAGCTCGCCTTCCTCGCGGAGCTCGAGTCGCTCTTCGGTGAGGATGAGAGGGACTCGATTCGTCGTGTGCGCAGTGTGTGGACTGACGCCGTCGGCTTCGAGCATCACTTCGGCATTCCCGTGGTCGGCGGTTACCAAACACACACCAGCCGCGGCATGCGTGCACGCGACGACCCGCCCCAGCGCACGGTCAGCGGCCTCGACCGCCGCGACGACCGCGGGAATCGAGCCCGTGTGCCCGACCATGTCGGGGTTCGCGAGGTTCACGACGCAGAAGGCGTAGCCGTCGCCGAGGGCAGCGCAGACGCGCTCTGCCACCTCGGCGGCTGACATCTCCGGCTTCAGGTCGTAGCTCGGGACGTCGCGTGGCGAAGGGACGAGAATCCGCGTCTCTCCGTCCCACTCCCGCTCCTCGCCGCCGTTG
>DASUQY010000229.1:0-2838 GCA_036280315.1 Actinomycetota bacterium | reverse complement strand
GATCCTCCAGCGAGTCTCATCCTGGCTGACTCCCGACGGATGCGCCCTGATCGACGTGTTCGCGCCGTGGTATTGGGCGAAGGCGGCGGGTGGCACGGATGAGTTCCCCGAGGGAAGCGGCGTCTGGTACCGGGACACGTTTGATGCCGACGGCAGCCGGTTGGTCGAGGAAATGTGGCGGGAAGGCCACGAGCAGGATGTCGTTTCGCAATCGCTGCGCTGTTACGCGCCGGTCGACGTGCGGTTGTTGGTCGAGGGCACCGGCTTACGATTGACGAACATCGAGCCGTACTCGGATGAGTCCTACGCTCGCGGGTGCCCGCTCAACGAGGCGATGATGTACCTCGCAAGACTTGTCCACGACGACCTCCGGAGCTCTCGCGCTTAGCCCTTGTGCGGCGAGCCCGCGATGAGGTGGCGCGTCCAGGAGGACGCGGCGTCGAGCTCCGGCAAAGCTGGGTAGGCGCTCGCTCAACATCTTGTGTCGCCACGCTCGAGGCCGTCGAGTTCCGGCACCTGGCCAACATCGACCGATCACAGACGTCCAGCGGACAGAAGGTTTGGTGGTTCGCCCGCAGCACCTGCGCTCAACTCCACGGTCCGGCGTGGCGATGTAAGAGTGCGATGGAACAGAAGCGTCAAGTCGACGAGGTGTATTGCCAGGTACACGGTGAAGCCTCAGGACCCCTAACCGACGAAACCTCGTGCCGTTTGCCACACGCAATCGCGAGGTGCCCGGTCTGCTCCTTAGCTTGGATCGGCCCTGGGCCCAACGACAGCATCGTTCTTTGCATCCTCACTCGGCACATCGTAGAGACCCACCCGCACACTGCTCACGCGACAACCCTCAGATTCAACGCGGTACGAATTAGCGAGTCCCCCGAACCCGACGACTGGTGTCATCACGACCCCGCGCAACACCGGGCTGTCGTCGTCATGGAATCTCCGTCGTGATGGTCTCTATCTGACTGTGCCCGAGCCGACATCGCGGATATCCGTGCCTCAAACGAAATGGCTCTCCTCGGGCATCGTGCCTTCCGGCCAACCCGGATAGTCGAAGCCGGGGAAGTCCCACGGCGTTCCGTAGCAGCCCTCGACGCGGGGAAGCGGTTGCCTGTCGCGGCGGGCATTCCGCTCGAAATCGAAGACGTGCTCGAAGTTGTGTGTTCGCTCGATCCGGTCGGTCAGGTACGACAGGCCCCAGTTGTCCTCGATGAACTTCAACGGTGAGCTGAACTCGCCCTCGGCGTCGTCGACGTAACCCTTCCGCGCGAACGGCGAGACGACGAGCGTCGGCACGCGGAAGCCGAACCCGAGGTCGTCGACCTCGGGCGGCCGGACGTGGTCGTAGAAGCCTCCCCACTCGTCCCAGGTGATGAACATCGCGGTGTGTTCCCAGGCGCCACTCTCCATGACGCCGTTCACGAGGTCCGTGACCCACTCCTGCGCGAAACAGGTGCTCTCGGGCGGGTGGTCGGAGAGCTCGAACCGCGGCGTCACCCACGTCACCGCGGGCAGGCGTTCCGAACGCACGTCGTCGATCAGGTCGTCGACTGCTCGGATCCGTTCCGGACGCCATAGGTCGGTGTGGAAGACACCGGACACGCCGTTCAGCGCGTTCCAGAAGTAGCCGGGCTGGTACGGGCTCGCCGAGTAGTACGCCCACGACACGCCCGCCTCTTCGAGCTGCTCGGGCACGGATCTGAAGTTGAAGCAGGTGTCGTGCTTGGTCGTGTTTCCATTGCCGTCGTTGACGAGGACGAACACGTTGTCGCCGACGGCGTCGCAACCCCAGCTCTTGAACCGACGACCGTTCTTCTCGACGCGCGTCTCGATGTTCTCGGGGTTGTCGAGAGCGCCGCCGGCCTGCCCGGCGACGAAGAAGAAGTGGTTCGGATACGAGGGGCCCGCGACCGAGGAGAAGAAGTTGTCGCACAGCACGTAGTCACGTGCGAGGCGCCAGTAGTTCGGAACCTGTCGTTGCTCGAACGCGGTGTACGCCCACGGATCCCCGAACTGCCCCAGCGCGAACCCGTCGAACGTTCCTCCGTTCACCGCATTCAGATGCGCGGCGCGATCGTGCGGAAGGTCGCCGGGCAGCCATTGGGGGCAGGGCTCGAGGGGAACTTCCTGCCCGAACTTCAGGCCGGTCGTCGCGCCACGCGCGCCCGGGAACCGACCGAACAGGTTGTCGAAGCTCCGGTTCTCCATCATCACGTAGACGACGCGCTTGACCGGCCACCGAGTATCCGTAGCCAGGACCGACGCGGTGGTTGTCGGGGCAATGACGCGTTCCTTCCGACCGCCGCCGGTACATGCGTACAGCGTCGCCCCGGCGAGCGCCAGTGCGGATCTTCGAAGGAAGGAACGGCGGGAGAGTGACGGCGAGTCGTGATGCGCGAGGCGCTCGTACCCGACCTCGGGCTCGCGCTCCGCGTGCCGTTGCGGAGGTCCGGGCACGTGCTGCACGAGCGCTGAAGCTATCAAGCGCTCGTGCGAACGATATCCTCGCCGCTCGACTCGATGGAACTCCGAAACGTCTCCGGTGCCGCGATGTCGCTCGTCGTCGCGTTCGTCGTCGTCGCGTGTACGAACGACGGCGCGGGCCCGTCGGATGTCGACCGGCCGTCGATCACGCCTGCCGAGTCGCCGACCGCCGCCTCGCCGACCCCACCGGCATTACCCGACGAGCCTCCGCCGACGCGCGGTCGGGTCGCGTCCGATTGCGAGAACGGATGGGTGACGCCGCCCGAAGACTCGTCTCGGTACCGGCTGCCGCTCGGGGTGATCAGGCGAGCGACTGCCATCGACGGTCCACTGGTCGTGGTCGATATGCGC
>DASUQY010000228.1:0-3297 GCA_036280315.1 Actinomycetota bacterium | reverse complement strand
GCGCCGTCGCCTACGAGGGCGCGACGATGGAGTGGGTCGACGGGAACCTCGGATCGCAGCTGACGATGAAGTATCCGGCGATCTGGCTGCTCGGCGAGCGCGCGCACGGTGAGGTGCTCTCGATCGCGTTCGCGGGTGCGGGCCAGCACCAGGACGCGGGCGGCAAGGCCGTCCACGTCGCGCCGAACACGTCGTCGGTGATCACGTCGAAGTCAATCTCCAAGAACGGCGGGCGCGCGGGCTACCGCGGGCTGCTCGAGATCGCGAAGGGCGCTTACGGCGCGAAGTCGAAGGTCGTCTGCGACGCGCTGATCCTCGACGAGGAGTCGCGCTCGGACACGTATCCATACATCCAGGTCGACGAGAACGACGTCGAGCTCGGCCACGAGGCGACGGTCTCGAAGATCGGCGAGGAGCAGCTCTTCTATCTCATGAGCCGCGGGCTCTCCGAGGCCGAGGCCTCGGCGATGATCGTGTCCGGCTTCGTCGAGCCGATCACGAAGGAGTTGCCGCTCGAGTACGCCGTCGAGATGAACCGCCTCATCCAGCTGCAGATGGAAGGCTCCGTAGGCTAGGAGCCCGTCTTGGCTTCGCCCATTCGCAAAGTCGACGTCATCGGCATCCCGTCGACGGACGGCGAACGCTCTCGGGCGTTCTACGTGGATACCCTCGGTCTGCGCCCCGACGAGAACGCGCGGTACGAGTTCTGGGTAGGTGAGACGTGCTTTGCGATCTGGTATCCCGAGCAGTTCGGCGTCGAGTACCAGCCGCAGGCGAACAGCATCGTCCTGCTCCAGGTCGACGACGTGCCCGCTGCGCGCGCCGAGCTCGAGGGGAAGGGCGTCCAGTTCGACGGTGAGACGTTCGATACCGGTGTCTGCCACATGGCGAACTTCACCGATCCGGACGGCAACCCGCTGACGCTGCACAAGCGGTACGCGCCGTACGTGGACGAGGCGCAGTGATCGGCGTCGAGCGTGTCGACTACGTCCGCGTCCCGGTGACGGACATCGAGGAGGCGAAGCGCTTCTACGGCGAGGTTCTCGGCCTTCCCGAGAACCCTAACTCGCCGGGCGGGGACTGGATCGAGTACGAGGCCGGCAACGTCACCCTGGCCGTCATGACGCCGCACACGCACGACTACGAGTTCGAGCAGCTGCCGCCTGCCACGATCGCGCTGCGCGTGCCCGACGTCGCCGAGGCGGCCGCGAGGCTCCAGTCGACAGGGCTCGAGGTCGGAGAGGTGTGGGACTCGGGCGCTTGCAGAGGGGTCGGAGTGACCGATCCCGCCGGGAACCGGATCCTCCTCCACCGGCGCTACGCGCCGTTCGCGGACGGGACGATGCCGTGAACGTCGAGCGCGTCGACTTCGTCTCCTTTCTCACCCAGGACATCCAGCGGGCGAAGCGGTTCTACACCGACGTGCTCGGGCTCGAGGTCGAGACCGAGGGGGAGTCGGACCTGGAGCTGCGCTGCGGGCAGGTGACGCTCGACATCTTCGATCCGTCCAGCATCGGCCAGCCGTTCGCTCCGAGCCCCGCAGGGCTTGCGCTGCGCGTCCCCGATGTCGATGCGACGCGCGCCGAACTCGAGGCAAAAGGCGTCCAGTTCGACGGCGAGACGATCGAGACGAGCGTCTGCCGCCAGGCGTGGTTCAAGGACCCCGACGGCAACGCGTTGATGCTCCATCGGCGGTTCGACGTATGAGCAGGTCGGAGCTCCTCGAGCGGTATCAGGCGATCCCGTTGCCGACGACGAAGGACGAGCACTGGCGCTTCACCGACCTCAAGGGCTTCGACCCGGACTCGTGGACGGCGAACGGCGCGACGGAGATCGCGTCTCCGGCCACCATGCTCGAGCTCGACGCCTCCGGGACGGCGTATGTCGGCGAGGCCGGCCTGGAGATCGTGTCTGCGCCCGACGGAGTCACGTTCGAGCCGCTGCGCGAAGATCACGAGCTCCTCTACTCGCTCGTCGGCCACGACGAGAAGTTCGCCGCGCACAACGCGGCGATGTGGACGAACGGCCTGCTCGTGCGGGTTCCGCGCGGCGTCGTCCTCGACACGCCGCTGTACGTGCGCATCGCGAACGCGGTCGAGGGCGGGTCGTTGTTCTGGCGCCTGCTCGTCGTCGCCGAGCCGCAGAGTCGATTCACGCTGATCGAGGAGTACGTGTCCGCGAGCCCCGACCTGGGCGCATACACCAACGCCGCGGTCGAGATCGTCGTTCAGCAGGCCGCTAAGGTCGAGTACGTCTCGGTGCAGAACCTCTCGCGGCGTACGTGGCACTTCGCCTCGCACCATGCCCGTGTGGAGCGCGACGCCGAGCTCGACTGGGTGACGGGCGGCTTCGGATCGGCGAAAGGGAAGGTCTGGATCCAGAACGACCTCGCGGGGCCGGGCGCGACGTCCCGCGTCACCGGCGCGTACTTCGCGGACGGGACGCAGCACCTCGACTACGACACCTTCCAGGAGCACATGGCGCCGTCGACGACGTCGGACTTCGCGTTCAAGGGCGCTCTCCGCGACACTGCGCGCGCCGTCTGGCGCGGGATGATCCGCGTCGAGGAGGGGGCGCAGAAGACAAACGCGTACCAGGAGAACCGGAACCTCCTCCTCTCGAAGTCGGCGCATGCGGACTCCATCCCGGGCCTCGAGATCATGGCCAACGACGTCCGCTGCACGCACGGAGCCACTCTCGGCCAGGTCGACCGCGACCAGCTCTTCTACCTGATGACGCGCGGCCTTTCGCGCGCCGAGGCGGAGCGGCTGATCGTGCGCGGTTTCTTCCAGGACGTGCTCGACCGGGTCGAGCTCGAGCCGGTGCGCGAGGCACTCGCCGCGGCGCTCGAAGCACGCATCCCGCAGGCGTAGCGACGATCGGGCATCATCGGCCGATGTCGCACCCCGACGTGCCACGCTTGCGCGGCGTCTTTCACCAGTACGCGTTCGTCGCGTCCGTCCTCGCGGGGACGCTGCTCGTCGCTTTCGCCGACGGGTACCTTGAGCGCTTCGCGGTCTGGGTGTACGCCGTCGCTCTCGCGGCGATGTTCGGCGCCAGCGCCCTCTATCACCGCTTCCCCTGGCGCAGCTCGACGGCACGCTTGCGCGCGCGCCGGCTCGACCACGCGATGATCTTCGTCTTCATCGCCGGCTCGTACACGGCGTTCGCGCTCGTGGCGTTCACCGGGGCCGCGCGGATCGTGGGCCTGGCCACGGTCTGGGCGGGCGCCGCGTTCGGCATCTTCCTCAACCTCATCTGGATCGACGCGCCGCGCTGGCTCACGGCAGTGGCGTA
>DASUQY010000227.1:0-2516 GCA_036280315.1 Actinomycetota bacterium | reverse complement strand
GTGATGTTGTCCACTGTGTCGATCGTCACCGAGCGGAACACGGCGGAAACTGAGTCGTGAACGTCTGCAATGAACGCCAGACCGCCGCCGGGATCCGAGAGGAACTGACGGGACTCCGCGAGCAGGAGCGTGCTCTCCAGCCGTTCGGGCTCGTCGCTTTCGCCCACGATGATGTCCCGAAACGTCGAGATGCGACGCCGGGCCTGCCGCAGCTCATTCACGTACGTGAAATCGAACAGGCTCGGCGACGTCGGCGCGAGCGCCGACGATTCCGCCGGCGCGAACGTCGTCGTCAGCTCCTCGATGTGCATCGGCGTGAGCCACGGTGCACTGGCGATCGCTCGAGTGAAGGGAACGTAGAAGCGGCCGGGAAGGGTCGTGTCCTCAGGCACGACGAGCGCGAAGCCCCGGAGCAATCCGGGCTGTTCCTGCCAGATCGACGCGAGCGCGCCGACGACGATCTGCGCGTCGCGAACGGGATCGCCCGTCGCGTCGGACGACTCGAGCAACGCGGCGACGGCCGGATCCGGGACGACCGCGTGGATCTCGCCGTCGTCGCCCAGCGCCGCCGTGGGCGGGCCTGCGAAGCCTTGTGGATGCGGCTCCGCTTCGACGGTCTCGGGACCAACGATGACGGTCGAGATGCCGGCCGCCGCGAGGTCACGGATCGTCGCGTCATCGATGGCGCTGTCGGGCGGACGAAGGACGCCGGGCACGGGTGTCGTCTCGAGAAGCGTCGACACGACGTCTCGTCCGCGCTCCAGTTGCTGGGGCAGGTCTTGACCGAGTCCCCCCGCGAGGAGTGACGGGAGCTCGGGAGCCGAGAACGGCAAGGCGCTCAGGCGCACGTTGGGCGCGGCGGCGATCTCTTGCAGATCCCCGAGCGCATCAGCGGCATCGCTTGCGCCGTCATCGCCCGCATCCACGCGTCGGATCTCGCCCCCGACGATGACCTTGTACCCGTCGCGCATCATCGCCAGCTGCCGGAGCAGCATCGGCGATACGGCGACGTCCACGACGGGTTGTGGAGGCCTCGTTGCCAGCGCCCGGAGCGCGCGGATCTGTGACGAGAGCGCTCCGTGGGGAGCGAGCCTTTGCTCGAGCGACGTCGACGTGAACACGCCGTCCGGTCCGAACTCGATCGGATGATCCAGAACGAACGTCCACGACAGCCCCAGCGGTGTCTCGGGCGGGCGAACCAGGAACACGACCGGCGTCCGGATCGCACCGAGGGACGTCGTTCCGCTGCGGAGTTCGATCTTCAACGGGTAGACGCCCGACTGGACCGGATCGATGCCCCCCGAGTCGAGTGGGAAGGTGAGCTCGAAGTCTCGCGAATCGTTCGAGCCGATGGCGTCCTCGCGCGGGTACGTCTCTGCGGCGAGAGGGAATTGTGGATCGGAGATCAGCGCCTCCTCCAACGCAGTCCTCGAGATCAGCCGACCGTAGAGCGTCACGAGGATGGAAAGCTCCTCGAGGGGCTCGGCGCCGAAGTTATCGGCGCGGAACCGGATGAGGAGCTCACGCCCGTCCTCTTCGTACGAAGAGTTCCACGGCGTCTGTGACAGGAGCGTGAGCCGGATCGACGTCGTCTGCTGCGCGGCAACGACCGGCATGTCCAAGACGACGCCGAGCAAGAGAAGAGATAGGAAGAGCACGAGCTTGCGCATCGCCGGCCGCGTCATCCTATCCACCGTCTCCGGCGAGGGAGACGATCTGCTCGATGCCGTAGACCACGGCGATGGCGACGAGGAACGCACCGACGGCGAGACGCAGCGTGCGTTCCCGTGCCCCGAGCGCGATCCGTGATCCAAGCCACGCGCCGGGGATAACGCCCACTACGAGCACGAGGAAGATCGTCCAGTCGATGTGACCGAGAGCGGCGTGGACGAGCGTCCCAGGAACGACGAGCGCTGCGATGAGCACGAGCGACGTCCCGAGCGCGCGTTTGAGCGGCATGCCGATCAGCAACGTGAGCGCCGGGACGATGATGATTCCGCCTCCCACGCCGAGCAGGCCCGATGCGAATCCCGCCCCGAACGCGATCGAGCCGTATTTCCACACCGGCGTCTTGCCTTTCTCCCACGGCGTCGACGGAGTTCGTCCCCGGATGACCTGCGTGCCGGCCAGCCCGATCAGAGTCGAGGCAACGAGCAGCAGCACGTGTGGGTTCACGAACTTCGTGAGGTAAGCGCCGATCGTCGCGCCGACGACGCCCGGTCCGGCTCCCCACCGCGCGGCGCGGTAGCTCACCTCTCCCGCGCGGGCGTATGCGTACGCTGCCATGACCGACGTGGGGAAGATCACGGGCAGCGGCGTCGCCACGGCCTGGATGGGCGTACCACCGAGGAGCGCGTACACCGCCGGTTGCGTGATCACGCCGCCGCCCACACCGAATAGTCCCGACAGCGTCCCGGCCATGAGCCCGACGACCACGCCGAGCGCGATCTGGAGCGGGTTCACGAAAGCAGCTCGACCGCACGTTCGACGAGCTCGCGCTCACCGCGGAAGCTCGT
>DASUQY010000226.1:0-3509 GCA_036280315.1 Actinomycetota bacterium | reverse complement strand
CGTCGACCTCGCCGGCGTCGTACACCGTGACGATGTTCGGGTGATCGAGGGCTGCCGCAGTCCGAGATTCGCGAATGAACCGCTCGCGGAAACCCTCGTCGTCGGCGAGGTGCGGCGCGAGGACCTTCAGCGCGACCCTGCGTCCGAGCCGAAGGTGCTCGGCGAGGTAAACGACGCTGGCGCCGCCCCGGCCGACTACCTCTTCGATCCGGTGGCCGGCGAACTCGGTCCCGACCCTTGGATCCATGGCCCCGGTGCCGAGTTGTAGCACCCCGCAACCCGGCGCGCTTCGGGCAAACGGCAGGAGGAGCGGGCGCCGCTACCATCCGCCGCGATGCGGGGCCCCGGCGACCTCAACGTGTGGTGGCGTCTCGGGCTCGCCGTCCTCGGACCCGTTGCGCGCGCCCTCTTCCGCATCCGAGTCGTCGGCGCCGGACACGTCCCTTCGGAGGGCGCAGCGATCGTCGCCTCGAACCACGTCAGCGCCTTGGACGGCCCGATCCTCGCCATCGTGATCGCTTGGGAACGCCGCCGCATGACCCGGTTCGTCACGGGAGCGGAGTTCTTCGAGCGACCTGCGTACGGATGGATCCTGCGGCTGTTTCGTCAGATACCGATCCGCCGCGGCACGGGTGACGATCGCGCGCTGGACGAGGCGGTCGGAACGGTTCGCTCCGGCGCGGTTGCCGGGATCTTCCCCGAGGGGAGGGTCAACGCGAATCCTGGCGACGGCTTGCAACGTGGCCGGACCGGCGTCGGCCGGATCGCGCGCGCGGCCGACGTACCGGTCGTGCCTGTCGCAATCTGGGGAACGCAGCATCGATGGCCTCTCCACGGGCTCCGCTGGAACCGCCCCTGGCAAACGACGGTCGCCATCGCCTTCGGCCCTCCGATCACGGTCGACGCCTCAAACGACGCAGCGGAACTAACGGCCAGAGTGATGGATGCGATCGACGAATCGCTCGCCCGTGCTCGACACCTTCGCGGCGGCGGGTAGCTCGCCTCAGGCCACGCGTTGCTCGCTCCGCCCGAGCAGGTCTCGCAGGAACAACGCGTCTCGAACGGCGGCGCCGCCGTGATCGTTGTTGAAGAACGCCCAAACCTCTCGCGCGGGTAGCGTCGAGATCCGCTCGGCCCATCGCCCCAGCTTGCTCTTGCGATAGTCCGGCCCGACACGCGTGCCCTGGTGGAACCGGATATACGACCAGCCACCCGTCACGACCAACGGTCCTCGGAATCCCGGCCGGTCGGCGAGGACCAACGCGAATCCCCCATCGTCCAGCACGCCGAGCACCTCGTCCTTCAGCCACGACGTATCGCGGAACTCGAACGCGGCCCGCATCTCCCGCGGAAGCCACGAGACGAAGTCCCGAAGCCGCGCGACGTCGGCCGGAAACCGCGGCGGCAGCTGGAACAGAACGGGCCCGAGCTTCGAGTCCAGGCCCGTCGCACGCTCCCAGAAGAGCTTCACCCCGTCCTCGGCGTCCCTGAGCCGCTTCAGGTGCGTGAGGTACCGGCTGGCCTTGACGACGAACGTGAACCGGTTCGGCGTGCGGGCGCGCCACTTCTCGAACGTCGCGCGCTCCGGCAGGCGGTAGAAGGAGTTGTTCACCTCGACGACGTCGAACACCTCTGCGTACCGCTCGAGCCACCGGTCCTGCGGCACCCCGTTGTCGTAAAGGACGCCCCGCCAGTCCCGGTACTGCCAGCCGCTCGTACCGATACGGATCATCACGCCGACCGTACCCGTTCGATCAGGTTCCGAACGAACCACGACGTCGCGAGTTCGGCGACGATGTCGAGCGCGCCGGGCTCCTCGAAGAGGTGCGTGGCGCCCGGCACGACCTCGACGCGAGTCTCGGCGCGGATTCGCTCCGCTGCCCCGCGGTTGAGATCGAGAACGTCGGGGTCGTTCGAGCCGACGATCAGGAGCACCGGCGCCGCGACGCGTTGCAACACTTTGCCGGCCAGATCGGGACGCCCGCCTCGTGAAACGATCGCTCCTACGTTCGCGCCGTCGAACGTCGACGCCACGAGCGCGGCGGCCGCACCGGTGCTTGCGCCGAACAGCCCTAGCGGCAGCGCGCGGACTTCATCAGCAACGCGCACCGCGACGATCGCGGCTTCGAGCCGCGTCGCCAGCAGCTCGATGTCGAACACCAGCGCGCGATCGGCGGCCTCGGCGGGCGTGAGCAGATCGAACAGCAGCGTCGCGAGACCGGCGACGTTCAGGCGCTCGGCGACCGCGACGTTGCGGGGCGATCGGCGGCTCGAACCGCTCCCGTGGGCGAAGACGACGACGCCGCCCGCGTCCCCGGGGACGATGAGTTCACCGGGAAGCTGAGCGGCGTCGGTGTGGATCTGGATCGAGCGACGAACCGTCACATCGCCGCGACGGCGGAGATCAGATTCGAGTCGCGCAGCTTGCGCAGCGCCTCTCGCTCGATGAGCCGCACCCTCTCGCCGGAGAGACCGAGCACCTTGCCGGTCTCTCGGAGCGATAGCGGCTGACCGTTCTCGAGCCCGTACCGCAGCGCCACGACGTGACGCTCTCGCTCGTCGAGGACGTGCTCGACGGCGGTGCCGATCTCGTCGCGGAGCAGCGCGTCCTCGACCTCGTTGAACGGCGCGTCGGAGTCGACCTCCTCGATGAGGTCACCGAGCTCGGTGTCCTCACCCACGGGCGACTGCAGCGACAGCGGCTCGCGGCGGCCCATCTCCGTCAGATCGTCGATCTCGTCGACCGTCGTGTCGAGTGCCTTGGCGAGCTCGTCTCGCGAGGGCTCGCGCCCCATCGACTGCGCGAACTGGAACCGCGTCCTGTTCAGCTTGCGCAGCCGGTCGTGGATGTGCACGGGCAGCCGGATCGAACGCGACCTGTCGGCGATCGCGCGCGTGATGCCTTGGCGGATCCACCACGTGGCGTACGTGGAGAACTTGAACCCTCGGCGCCAGTCGAACAGCTCGACGGCGCGCATCAGACCGATGTTGCCCTCCTGGATCAGGTCGAGCAGCGGTAGCCCCTGGCCCTGGTACTTGCGCGCCACCGAAACGACCAACCGGAGGTTGGCCATGATGAACCGCTGGCGCGCGGCCTCGGCCTTCCGGACCTCCTGGCGCGCCTTCATGATCGACTTCTCCGAGCGAAGACGCCCGGCGCGCAGGCGCTCCTCGGCCTCCTTACCGTGCTCGATGAGGATGGCGAGCTCGACCTCCTCCTCCTTGGTGAGGAGTGGCTCGCGCGCCGCGGCCTCGAGGTACAGCCTCAGGTCGTCGGCGTCATCCGTTCCGAGCGGTCGTGCGGGCTCCGGCATCTGTTCCTCTCGCTCCCTCCCGGCTCCCATCGGGGGCGCGCTTCGCCCTCGGAAGGGGGACGGGACCTACTCTCGCGCGTTCGTGTCGGGGGACGCGAAAAAACTGGCCTCCCCGGGCCATCAACCGCATGCTATCGACGGGGCGATATTCCTGTAAAGGCCCTGCCTATGGAGACATCGTTGCGATGCGATCTA
>DASUQY010000225.1:0-2472 GCA_036280315.1 Actinomycetota bacterium | reverse complement strand
ATGGCGAGCACCACCCGGTACGCGAAAAGCGGTGACGTCCATATCGCCTATCGAACCCTCGGCTCGGGTCCCGTGGACGTCGTCGTGGCCGAGCAGTGGTTCAGCAACGTCGAGATCGAGCGCGAGGTCAGACCGCTCGCGCGGTTCAACGACCGTCTCTCTGCGTTCGCGCGTGTGATCCGCTTCGACAAGCGCGGGGTCGGCTTGTCGGATCCCGTGCCGGCGACGGCGCTTCCGCTGCTCGAAGAGTGGATGGACGACCTGAGGGCCGTGCTCGACGACATCGGGAGCGAGAAGGCAGCCATCGTCACGGCGATGGCCGGTGGGTTCCTCGCATGCGTCTTCGCGGCGACGTATCCGGACCGCGTGCGCGCCCTCGTCCTCATCGACGGGTTCGCGCGACTGACGCGCGCCGATGACTATCCGTGGGGACTCACGCCAGATCAAGCCCGAGACATCATCGAGGCGTTCGGGTCGGCGTGGGGCACGGGGATGATGCTCGATCTGTTCGACCCGGACGACGCAGACGACGTCGCGCTCCGCGAGTCATGGGGGCGCTATGAGCGCCATTCCGTCAGCCCCGGAACCGCCGCCTCGATGGTCGAGATGATCAACGCGACGGACATCCGTGGGATCCTGCCGGCCATCCGCGTCCCGACGCTCGTGGTCGCTCGGGCGGATACGCGGGTCGAGCCCGCGCACGGCCGCTACCTGGCCGAACATATCGCCGGCGCAACGTACGTCGAGCTCCC
Organism: Actinomycetota bacterium; assembly: GCA_036280315.1. Classification (GTDB taxonomy): domain Bacteria; phylum Actinomycetota; class UBA4738; order UBA4738; family HRBIN12; genus CALGFI01. The sequence goes on along the minus strand of DASUQY010000225.1, from coordinate 1,720 downwards.
CGGCCGCGGCAGCCTGTTGTGGTCGGGCGACCAGGACGCACTTCTGCGCGAGATCGAGCACTTCGTCACGGGATCCCGTCCGGCTCCGCGACACGACCGCGTGCTCGCGACCGTGCTCTTCACCGACATCGTCGGCTCGACCGACCGAGCGACGGAGATCGGAGACGCCAGATGGCGAGAGCTCCTCGCCGAGCACGACCAGCTCGTCCGTCGAGCGCTCGACCGCTTCGAGGGACGAGAGGTGAAGACGACGGGTGACGGATTCCTCGCGACCTTCGACGGTCCCGCCCGCGCGATCCGATGCGCACAGGCGATCCACGATTCCCTTCGCGCGATCGGAGTCGACCTGCGAGCCGGCCTGCACACGGGCGAGATCGACCTCGTCGACGGCGACGTCGGAGGCATCGCGGTCCACCTCGGCGCGCGCGTCATGGCCGAGGCAGACGCCGGCGAGACCGTGGTGTCCTCCACGGTGAAGGACCTCGTGGTGGGATCCGGGATCGCGTTCGAAGACCGCGGCGAGCACCGCCTGAAGGGCGTCCCCGGAACCTGGCGGCTCTTCGCCGTGTCAGGTTCCGACTGAGATGCCGAGACCTCGGTCTTGAGAACAGCCATGCGAACGTCGGCCGGCGACACCGGATGACGAGGACCATGAAGGCAGTCGTCTACGAGAGGTACGGATCCGCGGACGTGCTGCGGGTTGCCGACGTTCCCGTTCCGACTCCGGATGCAGGACGGGTGCGGGTCAGGATCGCCGCCACATCGGTCAACCGCAGCGACTGGGAGGGCCTGACCGGCTCGCCGCTCTACGCACGACTCGGTGGTCTGCGCACTCCGAGGAGTCGCACGCTCGGCTCCGACATCGCCGGGTGGGTCGATGCCATCGGTACGGGCGTCACCCGGTTCCAGCCGGGTGACGAGGTGTACGGCGACAACCTGGCCCTCATGGGCGGCTTCGCCGAGTACGCGATCGTTGCCGATACGGCGCTCGCGCACAAGCCTCCGACGCTGACGTTCGCCGAGGCGTCCACGATCCCTCAAGCCGGTGCCATCGCCCTCCAGGGAACGGCGGACGCCTGGGACGGGTGTCGGGTGGCGGTGAACGGCGCCGGAGGAGGGTCAGGCTCGTTCGCGATCCAACAGGCCAAGCGACTCGGCGCGCACGTCACGGGCGTCGACAACGACGGCAAGCTCGAACACATGCGGTCGCTCGGCGCGGACGTGGTGATCGATCACCGACACGAGGACTTCACGCGCCGAGGTCCCTACGACCTGATCCTCGACTTGGTCGCCTCACGATCGGTGTTCGCATACCGTCGAGCGCTCGCCCCTGGCGGTCGCTATCGGTGCGTCGGTGGGCCGGCGCGAAGGCTGCTCAGCACGGTGACGCTCGGCTGGATCGCCGGCGCGCTCACGCGACGCCGTATGGGCGTGCTCGTGGTGAAGGAAGGCCCCGCGCACTTCGAGCCGTTGACCGAGCTGTGCATCGCCGGAGACATCCGCATCCACATCGACCGCACGTTCGATCTGGCATCGGTACCCGAAGCCCTCGCCCACGTCGGTGAAGGCCGTGCGCTCGGGAAGGTCGTGATCGAGGTCCAGTGAACCGAGCGCCGGCTGCTTTGGTCGGTTGCTCGGGGAAGTCGCGCGCGGTCTGGATGGATCTCTCTTCTGACGAGTGCGGCAGGTCGCTCGTCGCCACCGGCTCCTCCACCTCCGC
>DASUQY010000224.1:0-4690 GCA_036280315.1 Actinomycetota bacterium | reverse complement strand
TCAGAACGTCCCCGTTCGCGAACGGATCGGCGGTGCCTTCCAGGAAGAGCATGGGCACGTCGATCCGGTACAGGTGCTCGTCGCGAACGCGTTCGGGCTTTCCCGGGGGGTGCAGCGGATAGCCCAGGAACACGAGCCCGGCTGCGGGCATCCCGTCTGCCACACACATCGACGCGATCCGTCCGCCGAGCGACTTGCCGCCGGCAAACACCGGGCCGCCACGCGCCTTGGCGTTCGCCGCGTCGAACGCCGCCAGCCACGTCTCGCGCAGGACGCGTTCGGGATCGGGTGAGCGGCGGCCACGCTCGATATAGGGGAAGTTGAACCGCATCGTGGCGACCTTCGCATCGGCGATCGCGCGGCAGAAGCCGGCCATGAACGGGTGATCGATCCCCGCGCCGGCGCCGTGCCCGACCACGAGCGTCGCGATCGGTGTCGGTGGACGGATCCACGCCGTCTCGACGTTGGTGTTCGCGACGTCGAGCCGACCGCGAGCTTCCGGCGAGGCCATGCCAGAATCCTCGCAGATGGCCGGAACTCTCTACCTCGGCACGTCGGGGTTCTCCTACGACGAGTGGAAGCACGGCGTCTTCTACCCCGAGGGCCTGAAGAACCGCGAGATGCTCTCGTACTACGCCAGCCGGTTCCCGTCGGTGGAGATCAACTACACGTTCCGTCGCTTCCCCACCGAGAAGTCCATGCAGACGTGGAAGGACGAAACTCCCGAGCGATTCCGGTTCACGCTCAAGGCGAACCAGCGCATCACGCACTGGAAGCGGCTCACCGACGTCGACCAGGACGTGCGCGACTTCCTGGACCGGGCGCGGCTGCTCGGCGACCGGTTGGGGACGATCCTGTACCAGTGCCCGCCGACCCTGCACTACGACCCCTCGCTGATCGCGTCGTTCGTCGGCTACCTGCCTCCCGTGCCGCGCGCGGCGATGGAGTTCCGTCACCCCTCATGGGTCGAAGCACGACAGTTGCTGCTCGAGCAGGGCGTGGCGTGGTGCGTCGCCGAGACCGACGAGAAGGATCCGGGACCCGACGACCTGTCGTGGGAACCGTTCGGCTTCCTTCGCCTCCGCAAGACGGAGTACACCGACGACGAGATGGCCGCCTGGGCAGCCCGGATCCGGCCGGCCCTCGAAGCCGGGAACGACATCTACTGCTACTTCAAACACGAGGATCAGGGTGCGAGCACGAGGATGGCCGACCGATTGCGCGCGATCGTCGAAAGCTAGGTCGCGGACAGCCGGGCGCGCAGCGCGCGTTCGAGCTCGTCGATCCGTTCCGCGTCATCGACCTTTCGACCAAGCTCGTCGCGTACGTAGAAGGCGTCGACCACGCGAGCGCCATACGTCGCCACCTTCGCCAGGTGTACGTCGAGCTGCAGCTCGGCGAGCGTGCGGGTGATGTCGAACAGCGCTCCGATCCGATCGGGCGCGCCGACCTCGATGACGGTGAAGAAGTCCGAGGCGTCGTTGTCGACGGAGACGAGCATCGGCACGTCGTCCCGTGGCGCCGGATAGTGTCTCCGTTTCTCGGCAACTCGGTAGGCGAGCGAAAGCCGGCCTTCGATCGCTCGGCGGAGGATGCCGCGGAACTCGCGCCATCGATCGTCGCCGACCTCGGCCTCGAACGCGCCCTCCACCTCGAACACGTCGACAGCCACGCCGTCCTCCGTCGTGAACACCTGCGCGGTGAGGATGGAAAGACCTGCGAGCGATAAGGCACCGGCGATGAGCGACAGGAGGCCGGCGCGGTCCGCCGCGACGATCGTGAGCGAGTACGTCCCCGGTCGTTCGCCGGTCTCCGACATCGTCCTGACCTCTCGAGCGGCGAGGGGCGCCGCGATGAGCTGGAACTGACGAGCAACACGCTCGACCGGGACGGTGAGTACGTAGGTGTGAGGCATCCGTTCAAGGAATCGCTCGACGTCTTCGGCGTTCTCGGCTCCGAGGCCTTCTCGGATCGCGCGTGCGCGCTCGGCGAGGCGTGCCGAGGTGTCGGGCCCCACGTCGCCACGGTCGAGCACGTGCTGCACCTTCGCCACGAGCTCGCGGGCAAGCGTCGCCCGCCACGCTGTCGACGCCAGCGGACCCGTCGCCTCGGCGTCGGCCACCGTGAGCAGGTACAACGCGGCCAGCCGCTCGGGATTGCCGACGCGCGCGGCGACGTCGTGCACGAGGTCTTCGTCCTCGAGATCGCGTCGCGTCGCAGTGTCCGAAAGGAGCAGATGCTCCGCGACCATGAACCCGGCCAATGATCGCGTGCGTTCGGCCACCCCCATCTGCGAGAGCGCCTCCTCCGCGATCCTGGCTCCTTCGGCGACGTGCCGTCCGAGACCGGTCTTCCCGATGTCGTGCAGGAGGGCTCCGAGCCGCAGGGCGTCGTGATCCGTGACGGCGCGCGCCGCTTCCGCCGTCATCGGTTCCTGCTGGTCGCGGCGATCGAGGAGAAGGCACATCGCCTCGAGCGCCTGCAGCAGGTGAACGTCGACGGAGAACCGGTGGTACGGATCGCGCTGCGGGCGGCAGCGAACCGCCGACCAGGCCGGGATGTACTTGGCGAGCAGTCCGATCCGGTCGAGCATCTCGAGCGCCGCCACACCCGCGGATCCCGTCGAGAGGAGCTCGAGGAAGGCGTCTCGAACGGCGTCGGTCCACTGGAGCTCTTCGGCGAAGGGCGCGTCGGAGACGCGATCGAGGAAGGACGCATCAGCCAGACCGCCGTCGCGGGCGAGTCGAACGAACGCACGTAGCACGCCGGCCGGCGTCGGTTCGAACTCCGGCTCCTGCGACGGATGGCGGAGGTACCGGTCGAACGCCGATCGCACGACGTGCTCGACCTGGCGGGCGTGCTCGAACACGACGCGCATCAGCGCGTCGACCGCCGGCAGGTCGGGTTCGTCCTCGAAGCCGAGGTGCTGTGCGAGGCGCGGCTGCTGATCGAGCGACATGCGATCGGTTCGTCGCCGACTTTCGAGGTGCAAGACGCCGCGAACCCGCTCGAGGAACTCGTCGGCCTCGTCGACTGCCTGGCGTTCGGCGACGCGCAGCAGGCCGAGCTCCTCGAGCGGCGCTCCGAGCGCGATCTGGAACCACGTGAGGAGCTGCACGTCCCGCAGCCCGCCGGCACTCTCCTTCACGTCAGGTTCGAGCAAGGACGACGCGGAACCGAAGCGCTCGTGACGCGTTTTGGCATCGGCTACAAGCGCGCCGGCGAACGCGTGCGGCTCGCTCCGTACGAGCTCCACGACGGGGCGCCGCGTCTCATTCCACGCCGGAAGGTCGCCCGCCAGCGCACGGCCGTCGAGCATCGCCGTTCGCGCATCGAGGCGTTCCGATGCGAGCGCGACACACTCGTCCGGCGTACGAACGCCGTGACCGACGGTCAAACCGGCGTCCCACAACGGATACAGGACGCGTTCGGCGAACGCCGCGATCTCATCCGGTCTCGAATCATCGTGCAGGATCAGCAGGTCGACGTCGGACGCCGGCGACAGCCGGCGACGTCCGTATCCGCCGAGCGCGACGAGCGTCGTTCCGGAAGGCGGATCTGCCGCGGCAAACAGGTCGCGAAGACACGAATCGACGAGCGAGGCGCGCCTCGACGCCGACCACCTGCCGTGATGACCGCCGGAGTACGCGCGCTCGAGCGCGTCGAGGTCATCCAGGAGACGCGCGACGGCCGCCGGCCGATCGACCCGGGCCTTCATCGGCGTTACAGGGCGTCGGGGCCCATCTCGCCGGTGCGGATCCTCATCACCTGCTCGGTCCCGGTGACCCAGATCTTTCCGTCACCGATCTTGCCGGTCCGCGCGGCCTTGGCGATCGCGTCGACGACGCCCTGCGCCTCTTCGTCCTCGCAGAGCACCTCGACCTTGACCTTGGGGACGAAATCGACCTGGTACTCGGCGCCGCGGTAGACCTCGGTGTGGCCGCGCTGGCGTCCGAACCCCTCGACGTCGGTCGCCGTGAGGCCGGCCACGCCCACGCCGCGGAGGGCCTCCTTGATCTCGTCCATCTTGTGCGGCTTGACGATGGCGGTGACGAGCTTCACGTCGACGAGACTAGTGCAGACACGCCGGCGATCGACGCGCGGACGAGGAGTCGGTCGGTTGGGTCACCCGGCCTTGCGGCGCGCGGTCGTCGTCTTCTTCGCCGCCGACTTCTTGGCCGCCGACTTGGCGCTCGAGCGCTTGGCACCACCTGCGGACGCGGGCGTCTTCTCTTTCGCCGCTTCGACCGACGCCTTCAGCGCCTGCATGAGGTCCACGACTCGCGCCGGTGCGGCTTCCGCAGGGGCCTCGATGGGCTCGCCGGCGTCCTTACGCTCAACGATCTCGATCAACGCTTCGCGGTACTCGTCCTTGAACGACGACGGGTCCCAGGGCTCGGTCAGGTTGTCAATCAGCGCCTTGGCCATCTCGACCTCGTTCTCGCGGACCTTCTCGTCGGCGTCGACGGTGTCGAACTCGGCGGCTCGGATCTCGTCCGGCCAGAACATCGTCTCCAGGACGAAAACGCGGTCCTTGAACCGGAGCGCCGCCAGGTGCTCCTTGTCACGGAAGCTGACCTTGGCGATCCCCACCTTGTTCTCGTCGTGCAAGGCCTTGCGAAGGAGTGCGTACGCCTTGGCTCCGGTCTCGTCGGGGACGAGGTAGTAGGACTTCTTGAACAGCATCGGG
>DASUQY010000223.1:0-3395 GCA_036280315.1 Actinomycetota bacterium | reverse complement strand
CGTCGTCGGTCTGGCGACGGTGTTCGGAGCAGGAGGCGGGACCAGTTCGTACGAGGAGGTCGCGAACTCCGACCTCATCGTGCTGTGGGGATCGAATGCGCGCGAGACGCATCCGATCTTCTTCCATCACGTCCTGAAGGGCGTGCACAACGGCGCGCGCCTGATCGTCGTGGACCCGCGCCGCACGTCTTCTGCGGAGTGGGCCGACCTGTGGCTGGGCATCGACGTGGGTTCGGACATCGCGCTCTCGAACACGATCGCGCGCGAGATCATCGTGAACGACCTCCACAACACTGTATTCATCGAGCGAGGCACCGAGGGCCTCGACGCGTACCGAGACTCGGTGATGGATTGGACGCTCGAGCGCGGCGAGGAGGTGACCGGGGTCCCGGCCGACGCGATCCGCGAGCTCGCTCACGCCTACGCGAAGGCCGATCGCGCGGTGATCTGTTGGACGCTCGGCATCACCGAGCACCACAACGCGGTCGACAACGTCCTCGCGCTGATCAACCTGGGGTTGCTGACCGGTCACGTTGGGCGGTACGGCAGCGGCCTCAACCCGCTGCGGGGCCAGAACAACGTGCAGGGCGGCGGCGACATGGGCGCGATCCCGAACAAGCTGCCCGGGTTCCAGGACATCGAAACGGACGCGGCCGCACAAGAGAAGTTCGAGCAGGCGTGGGGCCGGCCAATCATGCCGAAGCGCGGTTGGCACCTCACCGGCATGTTCGAGGCGATGGAGCGAGGTGACCTGACGTCGGTCTACTGCATCGGGGAGAACCCCGCGAGCTCGGAGGCGGACACCCACCGCGCGCGAAAGCTCCTGGACAACCTGGACACCCTGATCGTTCAGGACATCTTCATGACGCGGACGGCCGAGATGGCGGACGTCGTGCTTCCGGCGGCGAACTCCGCGTTCGAGTCGGACGGCACCGTCACGAACAGCGAGCGGCGCGTGCAGCGCGTTCGCAAGGCGCTCGATCCACCGGGCCAAGCGAAGGACGACGTGTGGATCATCGCCCAGCTCGCGAAGCGTCTCGGCCAGGACTGGGGGGACCTCACGCCGTTCGAGGCGTGGGAGGAGCTCCGAACGCTCTCGCCGATGCACGCGGGCATGTCGTGGAGGCGTCTGGAGGAGCTGGGCGGGATCCAGTGGCCGTGCCCGTCGGAGGACCATCCGGGGACGAAGTTCCTCCACGCGAGGCTGTGGGAGGAGGACCCCGACGAGCGGGGGCCGGCCGCGCCGTTCAGCGTCACGCCGTTCGAGCCGCCCGTCGACGAGCTCACCGACGAGTTCCCGCTCCGGCTGACGACCGGGAGGAGACTGGACTCGTACAACACGGGGGTGCAGACGAGCGGGTACACGTCGCCACTCCGGCGCGGCGAGTCGATCGACGTGTCGCCCTGGGACGCGAAGCGTCTCGCCCTCGCCGAAGGCGAGATCGTCCGCGTGACGTCGCGCCGCGGATCCTTGGACGTTCCCGTCAGGATCGATCCCGGCCTTCGCGCGGGGCTCGTGTTCATGACACTGCACTTCCCCGATCAGGTGGAGACGAACGTGTTGACGATCGACGCCACGGATCCCAAGTCGGGGACTGCGGAGTTCAAGGCGACGGCGGTTCGCATCGACAAGCTCGACGCGGCGATCGTTTCCGGCGGCGGAGGCGAGTGACGGAGGTGCCGTGGACCTCCGCCTGATGGCGGCCGAACCGACCGTCGAGGAACGAGCCGCGGTCGATCTCGTGCTGGGTCCCGCCGCTACGTCGCTGGCAGATGACGGTCACGTCGCGCGTGGAGGACACGAGCTCCGCGAACTGAGGCATCTGTTGCTTCCGGCGCTGCACGCGCTGCAGCGTTCAGCAGGCTGGATCAGCGAGGGCGGACTGAGCTACGTGTGCCAACGCCTCGACGTTCCGCCGGCCGAGGCGTACGGCGTTGCCAGCTTCTACGCGTTGTTCTCGACCGAGCCGCAACCGCCGACGGTGCTCCACGTGTGCGACGACATCGCGTGCATGGTCGCCGGTGCCAAGGCGTTGATCGGCGACCTCGAGAGAGAGCTCGGGCCATCGAGAGTGAACAGCGTTCGTCGCAGTCCATGCCTCGGCCTGTGCGACGTTGCTCCCGCCGCGTTCCTGCAGACGACAGGAGGTGGAACGCAGCCGCAGATCGGCCACGCATCGATGGACTTGATCCGTCCATTCGTGGATGGAGGGGGGTGGGGGATCGGTCCACACGATGAGCACGCGGTTCCCCAACCGGTGGGTCAACGACGCCTCCTGCGCCGCGTCGGCGTGGTGGATCCCGTATCGCTCGACGACTACCGGGCGCAGGGCGGCTACGAGGCACTCCGTCGGGCGGTCGAGCTCGGTCCGGCAGGCGTGATCGCGGAACTGAAGGACTCGAAGCTGCTCGGCCGCGGCGGCGCGGCGTTCCCCGCCGGAGTGAAGTGGGAGGCCGTCGGCAAGCAGCCGGTTCGTCCGCACTACTTCGTGTGCAACGCCGACGAGTCCGAACCGGGAACGTTCAAGGACCGTGTGCTGATGGAGGGCGATCCGTTCGCGGTGCTCGAATCGCTCACGATCGCGGGTTACGCGACCGGTTCGGAGAAGGGCTTCATCTACGTGCGGGGGGAGTACTGGCTCGCGACCCACCGCCTCGAGCGGGCGATCGAGCAGGCGTACGCGCACGGGTTCCTCGGCGACGACGTCATGGGCGAGGGGTTCCGCTTCGACGTCGAGCTCCGCAGCGGCGCCGGCGCCTACATCTGCGGCGAGGAGACGGCGCTGTTCAACTCGATCGAGGGGAAGCGCGGAGAGCCGCGGAACAAGCCGCCGTTCCCCGTGGAAATGGGGCTATTTGGCAAGCCGACCGGGATCAACAACGTCGAGACGCTCGTCAACGTCCTCGAGGTCCTGTCCATGGGAGGGCCCGAGTACGCCAAGCTTGGCACGCCCGACTCGACGGGAACGCGCCTGTTCTGCCTGTCGGGTTGCGTCGAGACGCCGGGTCTGTACGAGGTCGAGCACGGCACCACGCTCGGCGACCTCATCGAGCTGGCGGGCGGCGTTCGCGGCGGCCGGGAGCTGAAGGCCGTGCTCCTCGGCGGCGCGGCGGGGACGTTCGTTGGTCCCGAAGACCTCGGGCTGCGGCTCACGTTCGAGGACGCGAAGGCCGCCGGCGCGACGCTCGGTTCCGGCGTCGTCATGCTGTTCGACGACACGGTGAACCTCGCGGACATCGTGCTTCGGATCGCGGCCTTCTTCCGAGACGAGTCGTGCGGCCAGTGCGTGCCGTGCCGGGTCGGGACGGTGCGCCAGGAGGAGTTGCTCCGGCGGCTGGCCGCCCGACGGCCGAATCGCTCGCGAGACGCGGACCTCGCGCTCCTCGCGGAGATC
>DASUQY010000222.1:0-5888 GCA_036280315.1 Actinomycetota bacterium | reverse complement strand
GGTCCATATCAGGACCGTGAGCGACGAGTTGCGTCTGCCGATCGAGTTCGGGCCGGTCTCGAACGGCGAGTACGACCCGCGGCCGCTGTCGGAGGTCGCGCGCGAGGCCATTCGGCGCGCGCGGATCGAATGCCTCGCGACGGCGGATCGTCTGGCTATGCCGCGCCGGCGGTTCCTCCGTTCGTTGTGCGCGGCCTCGGTGGTGCTGCTTTCGCTCGACGCCTGCACGCGCGAGGAACAGCGCGCGCGGCGTTCGCCCTATGAGAGCTCAGAGCCCGGCGGCGGCTTCGAGATCCCGCCCGAGGCGACGACCGAACCGGAGGCGGCGGAGGAAGCGGTCGGTGGCGAGGAGTTCATCATGGACGTGCAGGGCCATCTGCTCGAGTACGACCTGAACCCTGTCTTCCACGGCGAGGGCTTCTACGCGAACTTCCCGCAGCAGTACTGCGGCGAGGACGACCCGCGCGTGTGCTACTCGATCGAGCACTTCCTGGAGGCGTTCTTCATCCGGAGCGACACCAATGTCGTCGTGCTCTCGGCGCTCCCGATCTATCCCGAAGGTTCACCTCTGTCGCCGGAGATCATGTTCGAGACTCGACGGATCGTCGAAGGTCTGTGCCGCGACGAGCGCGTGATGCTTCACGGCCAGGTGCTGCCGAACATCGGCTCGCTCGAGTCGGTGCTCGACGGGATGGAACACACCGCGCGCCGGTATCCGATCGTCGCTTGGAAGACGTTCACGCACTTCCCCGACTTCTTCGATCCGGGCGGCGGCGCGTGGTGGCTCGACGACCACGAAGCGGGCCTGCCGCAGGTCGGCGAGCCGTTCATCCGCAAGAGCGTCGACCTCGGGGTCCGAACGATCTGCGTGCACAAGGGGTTCAGCGGCGGGAGCCGGTACTCATCGCCGATCGACGTCGGGCCTGCCGCACGGAAGCACCGAGATGTGAACTTCGTCGTGTACCACTCGGGTTACGAGTCGGGTGGGTTCGAGGGTCCGTACACGGGCGCGACGGCCGAGCAGGGTGTGAACCGGCTGATCACATCGCTCGACCGCGCAGGAATCGGACCCAACGAGAACGTCTACGCCGAGCTGGGCTCGACGTGGTGGAACCTGATGCCTTCGCCGACGCAGGCCGCGCACGTGCTCGGCAAGCTGTTGAAGCACGTCGGCGAGGACAACGTCGTGTGGGGAACCGATTGCCTGTTCTACGGCTCGCCGCAGCCGCAGATCCAGGCGCTCCGTGCGTTCCACATCTCCGGGGAGCTCCAAGAGCGCTACGGCTACCCCAAGCTCACGAAAGAGATCAAAGCGAAGATCCTCGGCCTGAACGGCGCGCGCCTGTACGGGATCGAACCGGTCCCGCCGAGGTGTGACTTCACGCGACGAGAGCTCGGGGCGATCCGTGAGGAGCTCCGGGGCGACGACGGGCCGCTCGGCCCGGCGACGCTAGCGGCGGCGGTCGACGTGCGCGAGCACCACCGCCTCGAGGTGGCGACGACGGCCTAGAGGCCCTCCGCGCCGAGCTGGTTGCCATACGGACCCTGCCCGGCGACGCTCCACGCACCACATTTCGCCGCGAGGGCGAGCGCTTCTTCGACGGCCAGACCGGCGCCGAGCGCGTAGGTCAGCCCGGCCGCGAAGCAATCGCCGGCGCCGTACGTGTCGACGACCGGTCCGGGCGGCGGGACGACTTCGTATGAGCCGTCTCGCCCGTCGGCCGTCTCGAACCGCCCGCCGCGACGGCTGTCGGTTCGAACTACGAGACCCGGAGGTGTCGAGAGCGCATCGGGATCGAACCGTTCGCCCGGATCGCGTCCGCTTCCGACGACCGCGTCGAGAAACACGTCCGCATTTGCGAGCAGATCCATGACGCGGCTCGTGGCCACGAGGACACGCGCTCGCCGAGCGTTCTGGAGCGCGGCCGCGTCGCCCGCCGTGAAGTAAACGGCGTCGGCTCGTTCGAGCTCGTCCCACGGCAACGGGTCCGACATCTCCGGTTCGAGCCGCCGGCCCAACGTGGTGATCGTCCGTTCCCCGTTGCGATCGACGAACACCACCGCGCGCCGACTCGGCTCGTTCCGAACGACGGCCTCGACCCGAACGTCGCGTTCTCCGAGCGCCCGCCTGGTCCAGTCCGCACGGTCGTCGTCGCCGAGCGCGGTGAAGAAGGTGCACGAACCGGCGAGCCGCGCGAGCTGAACCGACGCGACCGCTCCGCCGCCGCCGGGCTCCTCCCACGCCCCGGTGGCGTGGACGATGTCGCCGGGCTTCGGCACGTGGTCGACGTGGCCGAACTCGATCCACTCGGTATGGCCGACGACGGCCGTACGCATCGGTGCAAAGCGTAGGACGAGCCGTTCGCCGGCCGTATCCTCCCTGCATGGCGGTTCAGGAACGGCGACAGGAACGGCGTCTCACGAGCTTCAGCCACGGCGCGGGGTGCGGATGCAAGCTCGGTCCGGCCGATCTCGCCAACGTCTTGGGTGCGGTGAACCTGCCCGAGCTCGGCGACGACGTCCTCGTTGCGTCGGATACCGGCGACGACGCCGCGGTCGTTCGACTCCGCGACAACGAGGCACTGATCGCGACCATCGACTTTTTCACCCCGATCGTCGACGACCCCTACGACTGGGGCCGCATCGCAGCCGCGAACGCGCTCTCCGACGTGTACGCGATGGGCGGGCGACCGTTCCTCGCGCTGAACGTCGTGGGCTGGCCCGTCGACGAGCTGCCGCTCGAGCTGCTCGCGCGAGTCCTCCAGGGCGGGATCGATGTGGCGAGCAACGCGGGAGCCGCGGTGCTCGGGGGCCACACCATCACCGATCCCGAGCCGAAGTACGGCATGGTCGCGCTCGGCCGCTCCGACGCGGATAGCGTCGTTCGGAACTCGACGGCGCAGCCCGGAGCGCATCTCCTGCTGACCAAACCGCTCGGCTTCGGCATCGCCACGACCGCGCTCAAACGGGGGATCGCCGACCCCGAACTGCTCTCACGCGCCGTCGAGCTCATGGCAATGACGAACGCCGACGCCGCCGACGCGATGCTCATCGCGGGAGCGGACGCCGCGACGGACGTAACCGGCTTCGGGCTCCTCGGGCACCTGCTCCGGATGCTCCAGGCCTCTGGGGTGGGCGCGAGGGTCGATGCGAGCGCCGTCCCGGTCCTGGACGGAGTGCTCGAGCTTGCACAACGTGATGTGGTGCCGGGTGGTACGAAGCGCAATCACGCCTACGTCGCTCCGCACGTGCAGTGGGGCGCGTTGACGCCGCCCGAGCAGATGGTCCTCGCTGATGCGCAGACGTCAGGAGGTCTGCTGATCGCCACCGCGGACCACGAGTGGCTCGGCGACGAGCTCTCCGGCCGGCGCCTGCCATGGGCCGACGTGGGCGTCGTCGTCGACGGTCGCCCCGGCACGATCGAGGTGGAGGGCCGGCTCGCGCGCGCGACCTGAGCAGCCTGGGGAATACGACCCCGCTGCTACAGTTGTTGCACCTGCAATGATCCGGATCGACAAGGGGTTCTTCGACGAGATGGTCGCGCACGGACTGTCGAATCTCCCGAACGAGGCGTGCGGGGTGCTGGCCGGAAAGGAGGGGCGGCCCGTGAAGTTCTTCCCCATGACGAACGCAGACGGCAGTCCTCTCACCTACCGCTTCGAGCCGAAGGAGAGCCTGCGCGTGTGGAACGAGATCGACGACGAGGGGTGGGAGCAGCTGGCGATCTTCCACACGCACACGCACACCGAGGCGTATCCGTCGATGACCGACCGGAAGCGAGCGATGTGGGCCGACAGCGACCAGCCGTCGTTCCCGGACTCCTACTACCTGATCCTGTCGCTCGAGGATCGCGCCGCGCCGGTGCTTCGAGCGTTCAGGATCCTCGACGGCGGAGCGGTCTCCGAAGAGGACGTGACGATCGGATGACCTCCTTCACCGAAGAGCAGGTCCGTCGCTACGCGAGGCACATCATCCTTCCGGGCATCGGCGGGGACGGTCAGCGAAGACTTCTCGACTCGAAGGTGCTCGTGATCGGGGCGGGGGGACTCGGCTCGCCAGTCGCGATGTATCTGGCGGCCGCCGGCGTCGGGACACTCGGGATCCTCGACTTCGACAAGGTCGACGAGTCGAACCTGCAGCGACAGATCATCCACTCCACGGCGGACGTTGGACGTCCGAAGGTCGAAAGCGCGGTCGACCGTCTGCACGCGATCAACCCAACGATCGAGGTCGTCCCGTACGACACGATCCTCACGTCACAGAATGCGATGGACGTCCTCGAGCCGTGGGACGTCGTCGTCGACGGGACGGACAACTTCCCCGTTCGCTACCTCGTGAACGACGCGACGCAGTTCCTCGGTAAGCCCCTCGTGTACGGGTCGATCTACCAGTGGGATGGGCAGGCCACGGTCTTCATGCCGGGACAGGAAGCACCGTGCTACCGGTGCCTGTTCCCGCAGCCGCCTCCTCCGGGGACCGTTCCGAGCTGCGCGGAGGGAGGCGTGTTCGGCGTGTTGCCCGGCATCGTCGGCTCGATCCAGGCGACCGAGGCCGTGAAGCTCATCACGGGCAAAGGTGATCCGCTGATCGGCCGGCTGCTGATCTTCGACGCGCTGCAAATGGACTTCCAGACGGTGAGGGTGCGGTGGGACGCGGATTGCCCGGTCTGCGGCAAGGAGCCCTCGATCACCGAGCTCATCGACTACGAGGCGTTCTGCGGCCTCACGCCCGGCCAGGCCCCTCCCGAGGCCGAGCACGGTGTCTCCGTGGGGAGCGCGACATGAGCGGACCGATCCGCGTGAAGCTCCCGACGATCCTCAGGAAGCACGCGGGGGGAGAGCCGCTCGTCGACGCGGAAGGCTCGACGCTCCGCGAGCTGCTCTCCGATCTCGAGTCGCGTTACCCGGGGATCACCAAGAACGTCGTCACGCCCGAAGGCGGGCTGCACCGGTTCGTGAACGTGTACGTGAACGACGAGGACGTGCGGTACCTCGGCTCGCTGGAGACGAACGTGCAGAACGGAGACACCGTCTCGATCCTCCCCGCGGTCGCGGGAGGCTGACCCCTCCGACCGCCGCACCGTCCGCCGAGCGCCCTCGAGCGCAGTGTAGAGGCGCCCATCGAGGGCCGTGTAAAGGCGACCCTCGAGCGCGTCGATAACGCTCCCGTCCTGGCAGTCGGCTTGGACGTGGTTCCGTCGCGCGACTCGTCGTCCCTCCGCGCTTCGGCAGGTCGCGAGACGGTCGATGCGCAACAGGGGGGTCAGCGATGCGCGTTCGTGCCGTCATGGCGTGCGCGGCCGCGTTGCTGCTCGCCGCGGTGTCCTCGCCGGCGGCGCTGGGCGAAGCCGGTCCCCGCGACTTGCGCGGGAAGGGCTTGGGGCTAGCCGCCAGGTTCGTTCCCTTCGTGGCTAGGAAGGGCGAACGCGGCGTGTACTTGGTCCAGCTCCGCACTCCCTCGCTCGCGGCCCGCATCGCTACGGCCCAACGCGCGCTCGGGCCGAACGTTGAACGCGAAACCGTGGCCAGGATCCTGAGCTCGCAGCGTCCCGCGGTCACCGCCACTGCAGCGCTCGGTGGCGAGGTCCGTTATCGCTTCGCGCGTTCCGTGAACGCGTTCTCGGCCGTGCTGACGGCTGGGGACGCATCGCGGCTCGCGTCCCGGCCCGACGTCGTTCGCGTTGTCCGCGCATCGCGGGTCTCGCCCGCGCTGCGATCGAGCGTTCCCTTCATCGGCGCTCGCGCGGTGTGGAGGGATCACGGCGCGCGGGGCAAGGGCGTTTCGGTCGCGATCATCGATTCGGGCATCGATTACACGCACGCGAACTTCGGCGGCTCCGGCGTCCCCGCCGACTACGAGGCGAACGATCCCGCGGTGGTCGAACCGGG
>DASUQY010000221.1:0-4829 GCA_036280315.1 Actinomycetota bacterium | reverse complement strand
CAGGTGAAGGGGAAGAACGCGCAACCCGGTCGCGTGATCTGGAACATCGAGACCACCGACGTGAAGGGCGAGTTCGACAAGCTCCGCGATGCGGGCGCCACCGTCGTCCAGGAGCCGTACAGCCCAGGCGAGGCACCCGAGATGTTCATCGCGACGTTCGCCGACCCAGACGACAACTACTTTCAGCTGATCACGCCGATGTAGTCGGCCGCCGGCTCAGCGGTCCGATCTCTTACGGGAGCCGGAGTCGACGCGATCCGCCTCGGCCGGTTCGGCGGCTTGGTCCGGAGTCTCGAGCTCGAACGTGAGCGCGTAGACCTCCTGGCCGCGCGGATACTCCTTCGTGGGGCGGTGCTCTGGCGTCACGGTGACGCCGAGCCCCGCGTACACCCCCTTCTGTTCCGCTCGAAGGCGTTCGCCGAGGAAGATGTTGGCCATGATCTCGCGGGGCCGGATCGCGGCGTTCACCATCCGCACGGCGCCGACCACGGGAGGGCCGACGACGGTGAGCTCGCCGCCGATCTGCACGAGGTAGCCGGGCCCGGCGTCGAGGCCCATCGACAGCCCGACCCCACCGGACAGGTTCCGCGAGTTGTTTCGAAAGTCCTCGAGCACGCGCCGGTGGAAGAAATCGATCAACGATTGTGCGGTGTGCACGATGTTCCCCGCCGCCTGGACGAACGCCTCGTCGTACTCGTCCTCGGGCGCCGTCTGCACCACCCAGTAGGCGAGGAACCCGTCCCCGGTGAACTTGTCGAACCAACCGCCGGGGGATCCGATGCCGCGGCGAACGGCCGTCACGAACTTGTCCATGATGAACGCGAAGCGTTCAAACCGGACGGCCTCCTTCATCAGCATGGTGGACTCCCGGATGTCGGCGGCCATGACGAACATCTGCAACGGCTCGCCGTCGATGATCGCGTCGAGCAGGTCGTCGCGTCGGAAGCGCTTCTCCCAGTCGGGGGGCGCGTGCGCCTTGAGGAGATCGCTGATGCGCGCTCGCTCCAGGTCGCGTTCGGCTGCGGGTTCGTCGCTCAAGACCGGAACGTCCTCCTCGTGCGATGTGAACCCTAGCCGAAGACCTTCTCCAGCCAGGCGCCCCATGCCTCCTCGGCTTCCTTCTGGTCGAGAGCATCGTCGAAGACGTGGTGGCCGACTCCTGTGATGCCGCCGAACGCGGCGATGTGCATGAACCGGTAGATGCCGTCGTCGGTTCGCACACCGAGGAAGTCTCGCGACAGCCAGTCGACGACGCCGTCGAGAACCGGGAGTCCCTCGGGCGTCAGGCGTACGCGATCGCCGAGCGAGGGTGGGCTCTGCAGCCCCAGGGCGCGGTGGAGAGTGGTCCATGCCTCGTCACGGTCGGGCACTGCCGGACCGAATGCCTCGACGGGCGTCGCCGTGCGGCCGCGGAAGTACGTGAGGTACACGCGGAGCTTGTCGAAGTACATCGGGTCGCCCTCGGAGAGGCCCTCGTACTCGCTCTCCCAGTTCTCGCCGAGGAAGCCGCTGTGCACCCAGCGGACGACGGTACTGCCCTTCCCCCGCCCCTCGACGATGTACTCGAACGCGTGGAGCGCGCCGTCCGGACCTTCGGACGTGCGGTAGGCGAGCCGATTCGGCGGCTCCCAGGCCTGCACCGTCGATTCCTCGGTTCCGCCCCGCATGATGGTGCGAACGGTGCCGCCCTCCCGCGGTTCGATCTCATTGCGGCCCATGAACCACGCGTCGACGCCCGGACCCGTGGCGATCGCGTCCCACACCTCTTCCGGGGTGGCATCGACCTGGAACTCATTGGTGAGCTCGAACGGATGGGCCATCTCACGGCTCCTTTCGGTCGGTGCCGGTTCCATTTTCGTCGGAATACGGGGTCTATCGCGGTTCCACCTCGACCTGCAGGGATTCGCCGCCGGTGACGGAGATCCGGGCTAAGCCGACCTCACGGCCGTCGACCGCTGCCCCCGCGTCGGATGGGATGATACGGAGGTCGGTGACGCCCTCGGCGACCTGGACGTGGATCCGTCCCGGCTCCGGATAGGGCTCGGGGCGCAACCCTCCGTAGTAGAAGGTGAGGATGTCGGCGGCCGACAGGCCCCGCCGCGCTTTACCGTACGCGCCCCACTGCACCATCCCCGCGCCGTGGCCCCATCCACGCCCCGAGACGATCAACGCGCCGCGCTCGGACGACGCGCTCAGCCATCGAGACGGGATCGTCGTCGGGAGCGGCGACCCGAACCTGCTCGGCGGCGGATAGTTGGAGGGTTCCAGGCACGGCGCCCACGCGTTGATCGCGTCGCGGAACGTGCTCGACTCGATCGACCGCGTCCGAGCTTGGCTCGAGACGACGAACCTGCCGTCACGGAATTGCACGTCCGTGACCGGACGTGACCGGGGCCATTCGCCCGCAGCCGCGAGGAAGGCCGCGACATCGTCGAAGGGCAGGCGAACGCGCCACGTCGACGTCGGTGAGGCACCGTCGTCGTTCTCGACGACCGGGCGGAGATAGGGGAGCGGCGAGCTGCCGAACACGTCCTCGTTGCCGTACGTCTGCCCGTTCGAGGTCGAGAAGTACACCGTCGTTGCCGGCCGTCCCTCGAAGAGCAGGACCAGACCCGAGGTCTGGCGAACGGCTCGGTACCAGCGCCGAACGTTCGGCTCGAACGGAACGGGGATGCCTCGGTACACCTGACATGCGGTCGTCGCACAGATCGGCGTCTCGAGCGTCTCACCCTCTTGCCCGGTCCACCCGGTTGTCGCTAACGCGTAGCTACGCGCTGCGATGGCCTGCGCTTGTAGCGCCTCGCGCGGCCAGGATGGCGGTACCTCGGCGATGCCCTGGAGGTACTCCTGGAACGGCAGCGTGACGACCAGCCTCAGCGTTCCGTCGTCGGAGCGACGCACCAGGAGCGTGCCGGGATAGCGAGCGAGCAATCGCCTCGGCTCGGGATCGACGCACGGAGAGGCGACGTGCGGGTATCCGCCTCGGAGGAGCAGCGAACCGCCCCCGGGCGCGACGACTCGAACGGAATCTGGGTCCATCGGGGCGCGCGCGTTCGGCGAAGGCGAGCCCGGTTCGACAGACGCTGAGGGCGGGCTCGCGGACGAGGTCGAACCCCGTGTTCGCCTCGTCCGATCCGCCGGACCGGGCTGCGTACACGCCCCGAGCACGAGGATCGCCACGGTGGCGGCGACGAGCGGGCGCGTCCGCACGACCACGGTGCCCACGCTACCAACGAGCTCCGGGGGACGGATCGACCCCCCGGCCGAGCCTGCCGGGCTGCGAAACGGAGAGGGTTGCGAAACGATCCTTTCGAAAGTATCCTTTCGAACATGGTGGCCGAACCGAGCACACTCCGGCTCACCGAGCCGGCCCAGATGCGGGCGCTCGCCCACCCGCTGCGCCTGCGCCTGCTGGGTCTTCTGCGGGCCGACGGCCCGGCGACGGCCACGACGCTGAGTGAACGACTCGGCGTGTCCCCGGCGCTTGCCAGCTACCACCTTCGTCAGCTCGCCGATCGGGGGTTCATCGAGGAGGCCCCCGACCTTGCCCGAGACGGCAAGGAACGGTGGTGGCGCTCGTCCCACGAGCGGACGAGCTGGTCGACGGTCGAGTTCCTCGACTCCCCGGAGCGCATCGCCGCCGAGCAGGCCTTCGGCCGCGAGATCGTCCGAGCGCAGGCGAACCACGCGATGGAGTGGGTCACCGGCACCCACACGTGGCCCGCCGAATGGGTAGACGCCGCCGACATGAGCGACTGGATCCTGGAGCTCACGCCCGAGGAGCTGCGCGAGCTTCGCGACGAGCTGCACGAGGTGATCGCGCGCCGCCGCGCCGGGCGCCATTCGGGTTCGGAACGCGTCGCCGCCGTCGTCCACCTGTACCCACGACGCCGGGAGACGAAATGAACGCGCGCGCACGCGCGCCGCTCCTCGCTCTGTTCGCCGCCAACGCCGTCTCGCTCACCGGAAACGTCGCCGCGCTGGTAGCCATCCCGTGGTTCGTGCTCCAGACGACCGGAAGCGCAACAAAGACGGGCATCACAGCGTTCGCCGGGCTCCTCCCCGTCGTCCTCTCCGGTCTGTTCGGCGGGGCGCTCGTCGACCGTCTCGGCTACCGCCGGACGAGCATCGTCGCGGACGTCGCAAGCGCGCTGGCCGTCGCCGCCATCCCGCTGCTGCAGTCGACGGTGGGGCTCGAGTTCTGGCAGCTCGTCGTGCTGGTGTTCCTGGGTGGCCTGCTCGACGCGCCCGGCGGAACGGCTCGCGCGGCGTTGCTGCCCGACGTCGCCGCGGGCGCCGGATGGAGCTTCGAGCGAGCAACCGGGGCGACCGCGGTGGTCGAACGGTTCGCCCGCCTCGCCGGCGCACCCCTCGCCGGCGTTCTCATCGCGGCGACCGGAGCGACGAACGTCCTATGGATCAACGCCGCGTCGTTCCTCGTGTCCGCGGCGCTCGTGGCGATGGGCGTTCCACGACCGGCCGTCGAATGCGCTCCGAGGAAGGCTTCGTACCGCCGAGAGCTCCGCGAGGGCTATGCGTTCCTGCGCGCCGACCGCACCCTTGCCGTGCTGGTCTTCATCGTGAGCCTGACGAACCTGTTCGACGCCGTCGCCATGATCGCGCTCCCGGTCCTCGCGCACGACGTCTACGAGAGCGCGCTCAGCCTCGGACTCATGACGGCGGCGGGCGGCGCCGGATCGGTGCTCGGCGCGCTGGCCTTCGCGGCGATCGGACACCGGTTGTCGCGCCGAGCCGTGTTCACGTGGGGGTTCATCATGGTCACCCTCTCGTTCCCCGTCGCCGCGTTCTTCCCGCCGCTGGCGGTGTTG
>DASUQY010000220.1:0-5127 GCA_036280315.1 Actinomycetota bacterium | reverse complement strand
ATCATCACATCCGACGAGGCGCTCACCTACGGCACCATCCCCGGCTCGGTCGTGATCATCGGGGCCGGCGCGATCGGTCTGGAGTTCGCGAGCTTCTACCGCTCGATGGGCGCCGAGGTCACGCTGGTCGAGGCATTGCCGCGGATCGCGCCGCTCGAGGACGAGGACGCGTCCAAGGAGATCGCCCGCGCGTTTCGCAAGCGCGGGATCTCGACCTACGCCGGCGCATCCGTCGAGGACGTAACCGAACGCGACGGCGGCGTCGACGTCACGTTCACGACAGGCGACAACAAGAAGGAGACCACCAAGGCCGACGTGTGCCTCGTGGCGGTCGGACGCGGACCGGTCACGGAAGGCCTCGGCCTGGAGGAAGCGGGCGTCGAGGTCGACCGGGGGTTCGTCAAGGTCGACGATCAGCTGCAGACGACCGCGAGCCACGTGTGGGCAATCGGCGACGCCGCCGCGACGCCGCTGCAGCTCGCGCACGTGTCGTTCACCGAGGGTTACGCCGTGGCCGAGCGAATCGGCGGCGAGTCGATTCCGGCGATCGAGTACACCGGCATCCCACGGGTCACGTACTGCTCCCCCGAGATCGCCTCCGTCGGCCTGACCGAGGCGCAGGCGGTCGAGCGCGGCCACGATGTGGAGGTCGAGAGGTTGAACCTCCAGGGCATAGGGAAGGCGAACATCGTCGGCGAGGGCGGAATGGTGAAGGTCGTCGCTGAGAAGGCCGGCGGTCCCGTGCTCGGCGTTCACATGGTGGGGCCGCACGTCACGGACCTCATCTCCGAGGGGATGCTGATCGTGAACTGGGAGGCGGTTCCCGCCGAAGTTGCCGCGCTGATCCATCCGCATCCGACGCTATCCGAGGGCGTCGGCGAGGCGTTCCTCGCGCTCGTCGGCAAGCCGCTGCACGGGACCTGAGATGGCGACCCGCGTCAAGGACAAGAAGGCAGCCGCGGAAAAGTGGCGCGTCGGTCTCTCCGACGACCAGCTGAAGGACATCCTGCACAAGCTCAAGCTGTGCAGATACTTCGACGAGCGGATGGAGGCGCTGTACCGGCAGGGCCGGCTGCCCGGCGCCATCTACTCCGGCCGCGGCCAGGAAGGCACGCACGTCGGCGTGGTCTATCCGCTGCGCGACGATGACTCCCTGTTCCCAACGCATCGCGATCTGTCGGCGCAACTCACGAAGGGACTCGAGCTGCGCCGCGTCATGGCGCAGTTCTGGGGCCGGATCGACGGCTACACGCGCGGACGGGACGGCAACAGTCACATCGGAGACTGGCAGGGCAACCGAACGTGGACCGTGATGTCGCACCTGCCGATCGCATACCCGGTCGCGTGTGGCGCGGCCCTCGCGTACAAGCGGCGCCGCGAGCCGCGCGTGGCGATGGCGATCTGCGGCGACGGAGCAACGTCGAACGGACGCTGGCACGAAGCGCTGAACGTCTCGGCGATCTACGAGCTCCCGGTCGTGTGGGTCGTGAACAACAACCTGTACGCGTACTCGGCGCCGAACCCGCTCGAGTTTCCGGTGCCGACGGTCGCCGAGCGCGCCGGGGCGTACCGGATGCCGGGCGTACGCGTGGACGGCGCGAACGTCCTGGACGTGTACCGGGCCGCCAGCGAGGCGGTCGATCGCGCCCGAGAAGGGGGCGGCCCCACGCTGATCGAGAGCGTCTCGCTGCGCTGGCGCGGCCACGCCGGTCACGACCCGGCCAAGTACGTCCCCAAGGAACTCCTTGAGGACTACATGCAGAACAAGGACCCCGTGAAGCGGTTCGAGGAGTTGCTCCGCTCGAACGGCGTCGTCGACGAGACGACCGTCAAGGAGCTCGACGAGCGTATCCAGCAGGAGTTCGAAGAGGGCTACGAGTTCGCGCAGAACTCGCCGTTCCCCGAGCCGGGCGACGTGACCAAGGGCCTGTGGGCTGAGGACGGCTACTGGACCTCCGAGCCCGGCCGCGGCGGAGGGACACAGACCTGATGGCGACGAGAACGCTCGAGGCCGGTGCTGCCGGTCACGGCGCCGAGCCACGCGGGAAGCGCGACGACGACGGCCAGGCCACCTATCTGGGTGCGGTCGCCGAGGGCCTCTGGGAAGAGATGGAACGCGACGAGCGCGTGTTCCTGCTCGGCGAGGACATCGGCGTCTACGGGGGCGCGTTCAAGGTGACCGAAGGCTTCATCGAGCGGTTCGGACCCGAACGCGTCATGGATACGCCGATCGTGGAGGAGACCATCGTGGCCATGGCGCTCGGGGCGGCGATGGAGGGGTTCCGCCCGGTTGCCGAGTTCCAGTACGCGGACTTCATGTCCAGCGGGTTCGACGAGATCACGACGGCGCTCGCCCGCTACCACTACCGGAGCGGAGTTACGGCGCCCGTCGTGCTCCGCGCTCCGTCGGGCGGAGGCGTTCGCGCGTCCAGCTTCCACTCGTTCAACCCCGAGCCGTGGTTCGCCCACTCGCCCGGCCTGAAGGTGATGTGCCCGGCGTTCCCCACCGACGCCAAGGGATTGATCAAGTCGGCGATCCGCGACGACAACCCCTGTGTGTTCCTCGAACACAAGTGGATCTACCGTCGCGTCAAGGAGAAGGTGCCAGAGGACCCCGACTTCCTGATCCCGATCGGCAAGGCAGACGTGAAGCGTGAAGGGCGCGACGTCACGATCGTGTCGTACGGAATGATGGTCCATCACGCGCTCGACGCAGCCGAGACGCTCGCGCAGGAGGGTATCGACGTCGAGGTAATCGATCTCCGCTCGATCGTCCCGCTCGATACCGAGGCGATCCTCGCGTCTGTGGCGAAGACGAGTCGCGCCGTCGTGTTGTACGAGAGCCACCGGTTCCTCGGCGTTGGGGCGGAGGTCGCGAGCGTGATCGCGCAGGAGGCGTTCGAGTCGCTCGATGCGCCGGTCGTTCGCCTTGCGCCCCCGAACGTGCCGGTGCCGTTCTCCCCCGCGCTCGAAGACGCATATCTCCCGCAGGTATCGGACATCGAGGACGCGGTCCGCAAGCTGTCAGCGTGGTAGCAGGGCCCAGGTACTGGAGCGGTAGCCCAACGAAGAGGGATCACGTGGCGAAGCGGTAGCCCGAACGAGGAGGGCTCATGCAGGTCAAGATGCCGCAGCTCGGCGAGACGGTCGTCGAGGGAACGATCCTCAAGTGGCTCAAACACGAAGGCGACCAGGTCGCACAGGACGAAGCGCTCTTCGAGATTTCCACGGACAAAGTCGACACCGAGGTTCCCTCGCCGGCGGCGGGAACGCTGACGCAGATCCTCGTCCCGGAGGGACAGACCGTCGCCGTCGGTACCGACCTGGCGACGATCGACTCGGGTGACGGCGCGGCGGCCGCGCAACCCGAAGCCGCGAAGGAAGAGCCGGCGCCGAGCGAAGCGGACTCCGGCACCGCCTCCGCAACGCCCGTTCCAGAGAGCGCGCCGGCCGAGACGCCGCAGGCCGAACCCGCGGCGGCCGTGCCCGCGGCGCAGGCTCCGAGTCAGCCGACGCCGTCGCCGAAGACGGCGTCCACCGAACCGGCTGCGGCACAGGCCGACCAGGGCCCGAGGTCCCAGATCCTCTCGCCACTCGTTCGCAGGCTCGCCGACGAGCACCAGGTGGACCTGGGACAGATCCAGGGAACCGGAACTGGCGGTCGGATCACGAAGAACGACATCCTCGCGTTCGTCGCGTCTCGAGGCGAGGCCGCACCTGCCGCGGCGCCCCCCGCGACCGCAGCGCCGGCCACCGCACCCGCCCCCGCTCCGAGCGCCCCTGCACCCGCCGCGCCGCTTCGCGCCCCCACGGCCGGTCAGGGCGAAGAGGTCGTCCCGATCACGCACATCCGCAAGCGGATCGCCGAGCACATGCTCGGTTCGACGCAGACGACCGCACGGGCGTGGACCCTGGTCGAGGTTAACGTCGATCACCTGGTCAAGATCCGAGAGCGGGCGAAGGATGCCTTCCGACAGAAGTACGGCGTGAACCTCACGTACCTGCCGTTCGTCGTGCGGGCGACCGTCGACGCTCTGCTCGAGTACCCCTACGTCAACGCCCGGCTGGACGGCGAGAGCATCGTCCTCCATCGCTACGTCAACATGGGCATCGCGGTGTCGTACGACGCCGGCCTCATCGTGCCCGTCATCAAGGGCGCCGACGGGATGAACTCGGTCGGCATCGCGCGTGCGATCGCCGACCTCGCCGAACGGGCCCGCGCGCATCAGCTGAAGCCCGACGAGGTGCAGGGGGCGACGTTCACGATCACCAACCCCGGCCCCTACGGGTCGGTCGCGTCCGTTCCGATCATCAGCACGCCGAACACGGGCATCTTGTCCTTCGACGCGATCACCAAACGACCGGTCGTGATCGACGACGCCATCGCCGTGCGGTCGATGGTGAACATCTCGATGTCGTGGGACCACCGGGTGATCGACGGCGAGGTGGCGACGCGGTTCCTGTCGCGCGTGAAGAACAACCTGGAATCGTGGGACTTCGCCGAGGACATCGGCGTTTAGGCCAATGTCTCGTCCGGCTCGTCTGATCCGCCCCGATGGAGTCGTCGACTACGACGAAGCGAACGCGGCGATGCACGAGCTCGCGGAGGCGCGTCTGGCGGGCACCGGTGAAGACGCGTTGATCCTGCTCGAACATCCGCCGGTGTTCACGGCGGGTCGGCGGTCAAAACCGGATCACGTGGTGTGGACCGAGGACGCCATCCGCGCCGCCGGAGCCGACCTCAGGTACATCGATCGGGGCGGCTCGTTCACGTTCCACGGGCCGGGTCAACTCGTGGGCTATCCCGTGCTCGACTTGGGATCGCGGCCCGACGCGCTGCGGTTCGTACGTGATCTCGAGGAGGTCGTGATCCGCGCCGCGGCGGACGTCGGCATCCCGCTCGAACGGAACGTTGTCCAGACCGGCGTGTGGTCCGGAAACCAGAAGGTTTGCGCAATCGGCGTCCGCCTGATGCGGATGCGGGTATCACTCCACGGGTTCGCGCTCAACTGCACGACGGACCTGTCGTGGTACGACGCGATCGTTCCCTGTGGGCTCTCCGACGAGGGAGTAACGTCACTCTCCGAGCTGGCGGGGAGAACCGTCACCGTCGACGAGACGGCGCCG
>DASUQY010000219.1:0-3941 GCA_036280315.1 Actinomycetota bacterium | reverse complement strand
CCGATCCTGTATCGCGAGCTCGACGGCCTCCTCGGCGACGGTGGCAGCGGCGAGCGCACGCCGGTCGTTCGTCCCTTCGTCCGGTGGGGAAGCTGGATCGGCGGCGATCGCGACGGCAATCCGAACGTTTCGCCCGATGTGACGCGCGCGGCGGCCGAGATCGCGTCCGACCACGTGGTGCGCGGACTCGAGACGGCGGCGCGCCGGATCGGGCGAGCCGTCAGCGTCTCGGACGGGCACGTTCCACCGTCGAAGGATCTCGCCCTATCGCTGCGGCAGGACGAGCTCGCGTTTCCGGATTTGGCCGGCAGCGCGATGCGGTTCGGCGAGGCGAGTCACCGACGGAAGCTGTCGATCGTCGCGGAGCGGTTGCAGGCCACGAGGACCGGTCGAGCGGGGGGCTACGAGGGCCCGGACGACCTCGCCGCGGATCTTCGTCTGGTTCAGGACTCGCTCGTCGCGTCGGGTGCCGTGCGACTCGCGTACGGCGAGCTGCAGCACCTCGCTTGGCAGGTGGAGACGTTCGGGTTCCATCTCGTAGAGCTGGAAACGAGACAGCACTCCGGCGTTCACGCCGCGGCGCTTCACGAGCTCGTACCGGATGTGGCAGACGACGCGACGGCGCTCGACGCGCTCGATGCCTCAATGGTTCGCGAGGAAACCACGTCGGGGCGAACGCGTGAGGTTCTGGAGACGTTCCGCGCGATGGCCGACGTCCAGCGGCACTTCGGCGACCACGCTTGCCGGCGGTACGTCGTGAGCTTCACGCACACGGTGACCGACGTCGTGGGCGTCTACGCGCTCGCGCGGATCGCCGTCCCCGACGGCTCACTGGCGATCGACGTTGTCCCGCTGTTCGAGTCGCGCGCGGATCTCGAACGCGCGACGGCGGTCCTCGATGAGCTGATCGCGCTGCCGGGCATGCGACGGCGTCTCGACGAACGCGCACGCCGGCTCGAGGTGATGCTCGGCTACTCGGACTCCGCGAAGGACGTCGGCGTGTTCGCGGCGAACCTCGCGCTGTACCGCGCACAGGCCGATCTGGCGGCGTGGGCCGAGCGCAACGACGTCGAGCTCACCCTGTTCCACGGGAGGGGCGGCGCGCTCGGTCGCGGCGGCGGCCCGGCCAACCGCGCCATCCTCGGGCAGGCCGCGGCGTCGGTGGCCGGCCGGTTCAAGATCACGGAGCAAGGCGAGGTCACGTTCGCCCTGTACGGCAACCTGCGGATCGCGGTCCGGCATCTCGAGCAGATCGCGAACGCCGTCTTGCTCGCATCCACGCCCACGCACGAGAAGGAAGCCGCCGCGCACTGGGAACGGTTCGGACCCACGGCATCACGCATCGCCGAGGTGTCGGAGCGCGCCTACCGCTCGCTGGTCGGACGCGACGGATTCGCGGCGTTCTTCGCGATGGTCACGCCTGCCGACGAGATCGGCGGCCTGCGGATCGGCTCGCGACCGGCGCGGCGGACGGCGGGCGACGACCTCGAGGCGCTCCGCGCCATCCCGTGGGTGTTCGCGTGGACGCAGAATCGCTGCAACCTGCCGGGGTGGTTCGGTCTCGGCAGCGGGCTCCAAGCGGTCGCGTCCGAACGCGGCGGCATGCACGAGCTCCGCGAGATGCACCGAACGTGGGGGTTCTTCAACTCGTTCATCGAGAACGCCGAGCTCAGCCTGGCCAAGGCCGACCTGCCCGTGGCCCAGCTCTATCTCGGGCTCGGTCGGCGTCCCGACCTGGCCGAAGAGATCGAGCGCGAGTTCGCGCTGACGGAGCGGGTGGTGCTCGCGGTCGCCGAACACAACCGACCGCTCGACGGCCGGCCGATCCTCCGGCGGGCGATCGACCTGCGCAACCCGTACGTCGACGCGCTCTCGTTCATCCAGGCGCGATGCCTCGCCGAGCTTCGAGCGGGTCAGCTCGACGCCGAACACGAGGCACAGCTCGACCGAGTGGTGAAGATCACGATCAACGGCGTCGCGGCGGGTCTTCAGAACACTGGCTGAGCGGCAACTTTCGTCCGGGTCGCGTGTCGGTGCGGCGATAGCATCGCGGTGGATGGACACGAGGAACGAACCAACCGCGCTCGGCGCGGAGATGCCCGAGGGCGCGCGGTTCATCGGCCCGCTCCCGGGCGCCGAGCCCCGCTGGCCGGTCGTGGCCGACGCGCCGACGACGGCCGACCTCTCCTCGTGCGTTGCGTGTGGGCTGTGCCTCCCGCACTGCCCGACGTATCGGCTGACCGGTGAGGAGTCGGCGTCGCCACGAGGCCGTATCGCCGCGATGCGCGCGGTGAACGAGGGCGTGGCGGACGTCGACGACACGTTCGCCGAATTCATGGATCTCTGCCTTGCTTGTCGAGCGTGCGAGGACGTGTGCCCATCGCACGTCCCGTTCGGGCGGATGATGGAGCACGCGCGCGTGCAGATCGAACCGCTCCGGTCTCGACGCGCGCGGTTCGTCCGATGGCTCGGGCTCGAAGTGACGTTGCCACGCAAGAAGTTGCTCTGGCTCGCTGCGGCACTCCAACCGATCGGCGTGGCGTTCATGCCGAGACGCGTTCGCGCGATGGTCCCGAAGCGAACCGAGCTGTTCCGGCGGCTCCCCGAAACGACGCGGCCACGCGGCGAGGCGAAGGGCACGGTCGCTCTGCTGTCGGGCTGCGTTCAGGATCGTTGGTACCGGCAGGTGAACCGCTCGACGATCCGCGTTCTCGCGCGAAACGGATGGCATGTCGTGGTGCCGCGCCGCCAGCGATGTTGCGGAGCCCTATCGGCGCACCACGGCAGGTTGGACACGGCACGACGGCTCGCCGAGCACAATGTGCGGGTCTTCGCCAAGGCCGATTTCGTCGTGGCGAATGCGGCGGGCTGCGGGGCGCACCTCACCGACGTCGGCGAGCTCCTCGGCTCCGACGACGCTCACGGGTTCTCGGCGAAGGTGCGCGACGTGATGGATCTGCTCGCCGACGAGGGCTTCGAAGCTCCGACGGCAGGCGCGGGGGTCGAACGCGTTGCATATCACGACGCGTGCCACGCCCTCCGCGTCCAGAAGATCCGCGACCAGCCGCGGTCGGTGTTACGAACGATCCCCGAACTCGAGGTCGTCGACGTGCCGAACGGGGACGTCTGTTGCGGCGCGGCGGGTCTCTACGGCGTCGTCGAGCCCGAGATGTCGTCGGAGCTCCGCAGGCGGAAAGCCGAGGCCGTTGTGTCGACCGGCGCGGCCGTCGTCGCCAGCGCGAACCCGGGGTGCACGATGCAGATCGCGGCCGGCGTGCGCGAGCTCGGCGCGGGCGTCCGCGTCGTTCACCCCGTCGAGCTGCTCGACCGCGCCTATCAGGCGTCCGAGAGGAACGGCCCTCGCTCGAGTTGAACCGACGTCTACCCGCCGACCGCCTTCCGCAGTGCCGCGGCGTCGTCCGAGACCAGCACGATTCGTGACCGAGTGGCGGCGTAACACGCCGTGAGGTTGACGCCCGCGTCCGACGCCTTGCCGGCGATCATGGCGAGCGAGCCGGGACGATCCTCACCCGCGACGTCCAGCACCAGTGCCTCGCGCTCGCCGTCGATCGTGTAACCGGCCCCTTCGAGCGCGGACCTCGCCTTGCCGGCGTCCTCCACGAGCAGATGGATGTGACCGGCCCCGCCGCCGCCGAGACCAGCCAGTCCCTCGATGTTCACGCCCGCGTCGCCCAGCGCCTTCGCGACACCCGCGAGCCCGCCCGGCTCGTCCTTGACCGACACCGACAGGTCCGTGGCCATGTGAACCTCCTCTCGACCGCAACAGCCGGGTCCTATCCCGCGGCGGCACGGTCCGTCAAATCGCTACGATCGCGCGCGATGCGCGTCGCCGACCGTTGGTTCGACCACGAGACGGTCGACGATGGCGTGATCCGCATCGTCGAGCCTCACGTGGACCCGTTCCTGCGCGGGAACATGTA
>DASUQY010000218.1:0-9356 GCA_036280315.1 Actinomycetota bacterium | reverse complement strand
GATCGCGCTGCCAGCTGAAGGGCCTCGGAGACATTCGCGAGCGAAGCCGATCCTCTCTGTAAGGCGAACCTCGGCGCCTGCCGAAAAACAACCATCGTGAGGGTGTGTCCGCACTGCGCCGAGGAACTGCCTGACCAGGCGACTGTTTGTTCCGTGTGCGGGAAGGATACGGCCGCGGTTCCGGCATGGTCCGAGAGTGGGGCGCACGACCATCGATCGCCGCCGCGGCTCGGCGACGTACTCGAACCGATGGGGGTTCTGCCCACCTTTGACCACAAACGCGTCGAACCCTCGGGCTCTTTGGGAATCCCATCGAAAGTGTGGATGTCGCTCATCCTGGCGTTCGGCTGGAGGGTGGTATACGTCGCGCTCCTACCCGTCACCTGGAGCGTCTACCTCAGCCCTCTCGGATACGTCGTCGGCCTGGTCCTTGGGATCAGTGGCAAGGGCGAGGTCCAGGCGTCCGACCGGCTCGGCCGAATCCTCGCGACGGTGGCGATCATGTTCAACGTCATCAACCTGGCATGGAGCGTGCTCGGTATTGGGCTGACGTTCAGGGGCTGATCGGACAGCCGAAACGCAGCGGCGCTTTCTGTCACGATGAAGCGATGCCGAGCCACGACGAGCCGACGGGCGCAGAGCGCGAAGGGACTGGTGACGCCGAGCAAGCGCTCCGCGAATCGGAGGCCCGCTATCGCTTGCTCGTCGAGAACATCCCTGCGGTCGTGTACATGGTCGCGCCCGACGTCGATCGGCGAACGCTCTATGTGAGCCCTCAAGTCGAGCGGGCGCTCGGATACACGCGCAAGGAGTGGCTCGATCAGCCGGACATCTGGATGGAGCTCCTCCACCCCGACGAGCGCGAGCAGACGCTCGATGCGCACGATCGCCACAGTGAGACCGGCGAGCCGTGGAGCCGCGAGTACCGGCTGATCGCCAGCGACGGACGAGCGGTCTGGTTCCGCGACGTCGCGACGCTCGTGCGCGACGAGAGCGGACGACCGCAGTACTGGCTCGGCGTCCAGACCGACATCACCGAGCTGAAACGGGTCGAGAGCACCCTGCGGGCATCCCGAGACGAGCTCGAAGGGCGGGTTCAAGAGCGAACGGCGGAGCTCGAAGAGGCCAACGAGCTCATGGCGCTGGAGATCGCCGAACGACGGCGCGCAGAGGAGGAGCTGCGCGCTACCGAGCACCGATACCGCATGCTCGCCGAGCACATCCCGGCCGTCACCTACATCTGGGAGAACGATTTCGAGCAAGCATCTCCGCGCGCGTACACGAGCCCGAGGATCGAACAGCTCCTCGGCTTCACGGTCGACGAATGGCACCAGTCGCCCGACTTCTGGACGTCGCGCCTGCACCCGGACGACAGGACCACCGTGCTCGCGGCGACGATCCGCTCCGAGACGACCGGCGAGTCGTTCTCGATGGAGTACCGCTATCTGCACAAGGACGGGCACATCGTCTGGGTGCTCGATGAGGCGGTCCTGCTCACTCGCGACGAGCACGGACGCCCCGACCTGTTCCAGGGCGTGATGATCGACGTCACCGCGAGGAAGCTCGCGGAAGAACAGGCGCTGCGGAGCGAGCTACGGTTCCGCTCGCTCGCAGAGCACGCGCCCGCGGTCACATACGTCGTCGACGTGACGACGGGAAGTCCGGGCGGAGAGGTCACGTACATAAGCCCGCAGCTTCGAGCGATGCTCGGCTACACGCACGACGATGTACGAATCGACTGGATCGACAGCGTTCATCCCGAGGACATCGATCGAGTCCTCGCCGTCGCGAAGGAGGTCACCGAGACCGGGAAGCCCTATGCGATCCAATACAGGATGCTTCACCGTGACGGGACGGTCCGTTGGGTGCGCGACCACGGGACGGTGCTTTCGCGCGATCCGAGCGGCAGACCGACAGAGCTCCAAGGGCTGCTGCTCGACATCACCGAAGCCAAGCGAGCCGAACAGGAGCGCGACCAGGCGGAGGTTCGGTACCGCGCGCTCGTCGAGCAGATGCCGGCGGTCACGTACGTGGAGATCCCGAACTACCAGCCCGACGAGGTGCGGTTCGCGTACCTCAGCCCGCAAGCCGAGCGGATCTTCGGCGTCTCGGTCTCAGATCTCGTGGCGGATCCGGCACACTTCGGGCGGATGCTCCATCCGGACGACCGCGACCGCGTGCTTCTGGCCAACGTGCATGCAGAGGAGACGGGCGAGCCGTTCGACGAGGAGTACCGAGTCGTCCGGCCCGACGGAGACATCGTGTGGCTCCACAGCCGCGCCACGCTCGTTCGCGACGACGAGGGACGCACGATGTTCTGGCACGGCGTCGCCCTCGACGTCACCGCGCAGCGACTGACCGAACTGTCCCTCCGCGAGCTCGAGGATCGCTACCAGGAGCTCCGGGCGAGGACCGAGCGGCCCTAACCGTCGCGCGGGCGGAGCTCGCGGAGGCCCTCGGGAAGGAACTGGTGGAGCACTTTCGGCAGGGCGACCGACCCGTCCGCCTGCTGGCCGTTCTCCAGGATCGCGATGATGGTCCGGCCGATAGCGGTCGCAGTCCCGTTCAGCGTGTGGAGGACCTCGATGTCGCCCGCCTCCCGCCGGACGCGCGTCTGCGCTCTGCGCGCGCCGTAATCCACGTAGTTGGAGCACGACGTGAGCTCGCGGTAACGGTTCTGCCCCGGTAACCACACCTCGATGTCGTACTTCTTCGCCGCAGCGCTGCCGAGATCGCCCGCCGCGATATTCACGACGCGGTAGGGCAACTCGAGGTTGCCCACGATCTGCTCCTCGATACCGACCATGAACTCGTGCTCGTCCCACGAATCCTCGGGACGAGCGAACGAGAACATCTCCACCTTGTCGAACTGGTGTACGCGGAACATGCCCCCGAGATCCTTGCCGTACGAGCCAGCTTCGCGGCGGAAGCAGGTCGAATAGCCCGCGTACCGGACCGGCAGGTCCCTCTCGTCGAGGATCTCGTTCATGTGGAACGCGGCGAGCGAAACCTCCGACGTGCCGACGAGATAGAGCTCGTCCGGCTGAGTGACGTAGATGTTGATCTCGTCGGTCGGCAAGAAACCGGAGCCGTACATCGCTTCCTCGCGAACCAGCACCGGCGGGATCACCGGGGTGAAGCCCTTGTCGACGAGGACGTCGAGCGCATGCCGGAGCAGCGCGAACTGGACCTGCACGATGTCACCGAGGAGGTAGACGAACCGAGAACCGCTCGTCCGGGCGCCTCGTTCGGTGTCGAGCACCCCGAGCAGCTCGCCGAGCGCCGCGTGATCTTTCGGCTCGAACTCGAACATCGTGGGCTGGCCGTGACGCCTGACCTCGACTGCGTCCTCCTCGGTGAACCCGTCGGGCGCCGACTCGTGCGGGACGTTCGGGATGCGCGCGAGGAGCGTGTTCAGCTCCGACTCGGCGTCCGCCAGTTGCGGCTCGAGCTTCTGGATCTCCTTCGAGACCTCGGCGACCGCGGCGATGAGGTTCTGCTTCTCGTCGCCCTGCGCCTTGCCGATCTGCTTCGAGGCGCGGTTCTGCTCGGCGCGGAGCTCTTCGACGCGTACGGTCAGCGAACGACGTCGCTCGTCCGCGGCGAGGAGCTCGTCGACGGCATCGGCCATGTTGCGCCGGCCGAGGCCGGCGCGAAACCGCTCCGGGTCCTCGCGGATGGCCCGGATGTCGAGCACGTCCTAGACCTTGGCGCGCTCGGCCTCGGGGATGTTCTCGCGGCGCGCGGGCTGTTGAGCGGGTTGCTGACCCGCTTGCTGGGCTTGCTGATCCATGATGCTTTGCCCCTGGAAGATGCCGCCCTCCTCGACCACGAGCGTCTTCGCCGTGATGTTGCCGTCGACGCGACCGCCGCGCGCAAGCTCCGCCCGCCCCTTCACGACGATCGAGCCCTTGAACCGACCGGCCACTGAGACGTTCTGCGCTCGGATGTCCGCTTCGACCTGGCTCTCCTGTGCGAGCATCACGTCGCCGTCGGCGTTCACCTGGCCCTTGATCTGTCCCTCGATCCGGAGCGAGCCGACCGAGACGACCGTTCCTTCGAGCTTCGCGCCCTTCCCGATGATCGTGACCTCACCGCTCTGCTGCTCTGCCATCCGCCGTCCCCCCGTCTCGAGTTCCTCGGCGGGCCGAGCCTGACTCTCGGCCTCGGTCTCTGCGTCTTCACGTCGCCAGATCATGTCGCCTTTACCGTCTCCCGCGGTGTGGCCAGCGCCTGGCGGATCGCTTCCTCCTCTTCGATCGAGAGGTTGTGCGCGCTGCGCCCCTCGGTAACGGGCTTCGCGTAGACCCTGGTGTCCTGCCGTCCGTTGATCGACGTCATCACCACGCCGTTCCCCTTCGCGTCCAACAGCGCACACGAGAACGACAGCCGTCCGCCGACGTCCTCGAACGCGTCGTAGCGCACCAGTCCTACATGCCGCACTGCGCCCGCGATGAGTCCACCGCGCTGCTGTTCGGTCGCCGTCAATGAGCGCACAGCGGCCTCGAGTTGTTGGATCTGCCGCGCCTGGCCCTGCAGGAGTCCACGCAACATCGTGGTCACGCGGACCGGGTCGCGTGGTTGTTCCGCCCGCGCACGCCCTCTCGAAAGTGCCGAGAACGCGAGCGCCAGCGCCGCCAGGCCCAGCGCGAACAGCACCAAAAGCGTGAGCGTCTCGGGCGAAAAGGTCATCGCGATCCACGATCCACGTTACATGGCCATTGACCTGCGGTGTTGCGGAGACGGGAGTATACAATCGACGCTCTCGCGGTCGAACCGACCGCGCCGTCCCGAGGCGGTTCGATCAGATGCGCATCGCCTACTTCGACTGCATCGCCGGGATCACTGGCGATACAGCGCTGGCAGCGCTCTTGGACACAGGCGTCGACGTCGACCACGTGAAGTCGCATCTGTCGACGCTGCCCCTTGAGCCGTTCGATCTCGCCGTGGACGAGGTAGAAGAGCACGGTATCCGAGCGACGCGCGTCGGGGTCCGTGCCGACAGCGTGGCTGGTGTCATCCGGACGTACGCGAGCATCAGAGCGTTGATCGACGCGGCCGATATCCCGCCGGAGGCCCGGCGGCTGGCGCATCGCATGTTCCGACTGTTCGCCGAGGCCGACGCTCGCGTTCACCGTCGCGAGCCCGAGACCGTGACCTTCCACGAAGCCGCCGGCGTCGACGCCCTCGTCGATCTCGTCGGCGTGGCGGTCGCGTTGACGACGCTCGAAGTGCAGCGGGTCTTCTCATCAGCGGTTCCGACGGGGCTCGGGATGACCAAAACGGAGCACGGCGCGATGCCGATCCCCACACCGACGGTCGTCGAGCTGCTCCGCGGGGCGCCGATGTTCTCGCTGGGCATCGCCAGTGAGCTGACAACGGCGACCGGGGCGGCGATCCTCGCGGCGACGGTCGAGGGATACGGGGAGCTGCCGACAATGCGAGTCGAGGCAGCCGGCTACGGCGCCGGCGCGCAACGACTGGAGATCCCGAACCTGCTTCGAGTTCTGATCGGCGAACAGGAGCCGGCGACTTCGCGGCCGAGCGTCGCCGGTACGCCCGATCTGCGCCTGGTCACCGAGTCGGAGCCGGCGCTCGAGCCGGAAGACGCAGGCTGACCGGAAGGGGACCGAGAAACGCCCGATGCTGCCCCTTCGTGGGGCAGCATCGCGGCTGTGCCTGGCGCGCGCGCTGGAGTGCGACTAGGAGTTCTTCCAGCCGTTGCCAACGGCCATCATGAAGGCCGCCAGCCAACCGAGCGACACCATGAATCGGCGGTACTTCGACACGGCATCGCCTCCTTTCGGGGCCGGTACCGACGGGGTGTATCGGCACCTCGGGGTCGGAACGTAAGCTGAACGCACGTAGGGCCGATATCCCCCCATCGGCGGGAATGGCTGGTGGGGCGGGCGATTTGAAAACAGTCCGATCACGGGGGACATGGCGAGTGGCGGGTTATGGCAGACGGCCGAGCGGCGTGTCATAAACGGGCTCGTAACCCCAGTCGAACGCTCGCGGAGGTGACCGCATGACGCCGGAGGAGGAGCTCAGGCGCGAACCGGCCCAACGCTGGATCCAGGTCGCGTACCAGCTCGGGGTCGTCGTCCCGCTCCTGACGTACCTGGCGATCGCGCTCCCCGCCACACGAGACGAGCTCGAGCCGTCGATCGTCCTGTTCGTGATCGCCGTCGCAGCCGTTGATCTCATTCCCGTACAGGCGTGGGGCGGGATACAGCTCTCGCTGAGCTTCCCGTTGCTGCTCGGTGTGGCGATCATATTCGACCCGCCCATAGCGACGCTGATCGCGCTCCTCGGTTCCGTGGATCCGCGCGAGTTCCGCCACGAGGTGTCGCTCCTCAAGGCCGTGTACAACCGGAGCCAGATGGCGCTGTCGATCCTCGCGGGCAGCGTGCTCTTCCACGCAGTCGCGGATCTCGAGTCCGAGTGGTACGTGCTGCTATTCGGCACGGTGCTCGCCGCATTCGCGGCGTACGCGCTGAACACGAGCCTGGTCGCCGGGCTGGAGGCATTGCAGAAAGGTTTCACGCTGCGACAGGTGCTCGTGAAGATGCACGGTCCCGCGCCCTACGAGTTCCTGTTCTCCTACATCGGCCTTGGACTGTTCGGCGCGGTGATCGCGCAGTTCTACCGTTACGCGGGGTTCTGGTCGGTCGCCGTGTTCCTCGGCCCCCTCGTGTTCGCGCGCCAGATGTACTTCCGTAGTCGCGCGCTCGCCGATCGACTCGCCGAGCAGAACGAGGTCCTCGCCGACCAGACGCGACGGCTCGAGGAGCTCCTCCAAAAGGAACACCACACCGTCGGCGAGCTGATCGAGCTGAACCGGATGAAAGGCGAATTCGTTGCCGTTGTGTCGCACGAGCTCAGAACACCGGTCACCGCCCTCATGGGCTACGCGAAGACCCTCCGCCAACCGGAGTTCGCGGACGACGCCAAGATGCGTGAGGAGTTCCTCGAACGCATGGAGCGGCAGAGCGACCGGTTGCTCCGCCTGATCGAGAACCTGCTCACCGCGTCCAACCTCGAGACGCACCAACTTCCCGTCGCCGTCGGGCGCGTCCTGTTCGAGGACCTCGTCCGCGAGGTGATGGAGGGTCTGGCGAACGACGCGGCTCGCGTCCAGGTCGACATGCCGGACGATCTGCCCGTGCTCACCACGGATCGTCAGTTGCTGACACGCGTGTTGCAGAACCTCGTCGACAACGCGCTCAAGTACTCACCCGATGGGTCACCGTGCGAGCTCGAGGCCCGAAGCGACGGTGAACACATCGTGTTCTCCGTCCGCGACTACGGGATCGGCATTCCCCCCGACGAGCTCCCCAGGATCTTCGACCGCTTCTATCAGGTGGATTCTTCGAGCACCCGAACGTTCCGCGGTGCGGGGCTCGGCCTGTCGCTCGTTCGCGACCTGCTCGATCACCTGGGCGGGACCATCGACGTTCAGAGCACGCCTGGCGACGGGAGCAAGTTCATCGTGACGATCCCGATTCGCTACGAGCCGCCACAGCCGGGCGAGCTGGACGCCGGGAGATCTGGCGACATGGTCATCCAGATCTAGGCCGATACGGGCGCTCCAACCAGAGCGCCGGACGTGGGCGAGGGGGGAGTTGAACCCCCACGAGGTTGCCCTCACAGGAACCTGAATCCTGCGCGTCTGCCAAGTTCCGCCACTCGCCCGGCGGGGGGTCATGGTAGCAGCGGCGGTGCCGCGGGGTTCTGGCCCAACGCACCGGGTAGAATCGCGCTTCGAACGGCGTGAGCAGGGGAAACACTTCCAAACGTGCCGATCCTTCGAGACTTCGAGCGACGCCTCGGCGCCCTCGTTGAGGGCTTCTTCGCGTCCACGCTTCGTTCAGGGCTGCAGCCCGTTGAGCTCGCCAAGCGGGTCATCCGTGAGATGGACGCGAACAAGACCGTGGGCGTTCGCGAGGTGTGGGCGCCGAACCGGTTCGTGTTCACGCTGTCAGTTGCGGACGGCGAGCGGTTCGAGCAGGTCGAGCAGGCGCTTGTCTCGGAGCTTCGTCGCGTCGTCCGCGACACGGCGAGCGAGCGCGGCTGGGGCCTGGCCGGGCCACCCGAGATCGAGCTCCAAACGGACGAATCGCTCGGCAAGGGACGGTTCGACGTCGACACCTCGTTCGTCGAGGGCGAGGAGGAGCTCGCGCCGGCACCGAGCGGCCGAGCCACCCTGACAGCCTTGAACGGCGGACAGACCTTCGCGCTCGGAGCGAGCGTCGTCACACTCGGCCGGCTCCCCGAGAGCGACGTCGTGGTCGACGATCCCGGCGCATCGCGCCAGCACGCGCGGATCAGGAACTCCAACGGCGAGTTCGTGTTGACCGATCTGGGATCAACGAACGGCACGCTGGTGAACGACGAGTCGGTGCAGGAGCGCGTGCTCGACGACGGCGACCGCATCATGATCGGCGAGACGGTGCTGGAGTTCCGGAGGGCCTGATATGACGCCGTTCGTCCTATCCGTCCTCAAGTACTCGCTCCTCGTACTGCTGTACTTCTTCGTGTTCCGCGCGGTGCGTTCGGTCGCCCTCGACATGGCCGGTCGGCGGCGTGAACGACGCACGACGGAGATGCGGGCACCGACGGAGCAGCTCGCCGCCGCGCGGACGTCGAAGGGCGGAAAGCCACCGTCGCACGTCGTCGTGCACGAAGCCGACGGCTCGAAGTCCCGGAACGTGAAGCTGTCAGGCCCGACGCAGATCGGCCGGGGAGCCGCGTGTGCGATCCGGTTGTCGGACACGTACGTTTCCCAGGTGCACGCCAGGCTCTACGGCGAGAACGGGAGCTGGTTCGTCGAGGATCTCGGCTCGACGAACGGCACCTACCTCAACGATCGCAAGGTCGCCTCGCCCGTGGAGGTTCACGCCGGCGACGTTGTGAAGGTTGGCAAGACGGTGCTGGAGCTTCGCCGATGAGGACCCGCGTCGGCGCCACGACCGACATCGGTCAGGTCCGCGAGGGTAACGAGGACGCAATCCTGATCAACGATCCGCTGTATGCCGTGGCCGATGGCATGGGCGGGCATCGTGGCGGCGAGGTGGCGTCGAACCTTGCGTTGCAGACCGTCGAGCAGATGTTCGCGGAGCGACAGGGAACGCTCACCGAGCAAGTCGAGCGCGCAAACCGCGCGGTGTTCGAACGATCGCAATCCGACCGTGACGTGTCCGGGATGGGTACGACGCTCACCGCGGCGCTGATCGAGGGCGGCGCGGTACGACTCGCGCACGTCGGCGATTCGCGCGCGTACCTGCTGCGCCACGGCCGCCTCCAGGCGCTGACCCGCGACCACACGATCGTCGAGGAGCTCGTCGCGCGCGGCG
>DASUQY010000217.1:0-3701 GCA_036280315.1 Actinomycetota bacterium | reverse complement strand
CGCACGTGCCGCTATAGGCGATTCCTCCTCCCCTCCAGCGGGGCCGGCGGGTACGCTGGGTTCATGGGCACGCTCGCACTGATCCTGATCCCGGCGGCGTTGTTCGTGGGTGCCGTCGTGGCGTTCCTCGTCATCCGTCAGCGAACCGAGCTCCGTGGGCGGCCGTGGTGGCGCGCGGTGCCGACGTGGCTGATCGTCTGCGGCGTCCTGCTCGTGCTCGGCCTTGTCGTCGCCCCGCGCTTGCTCGGGTTCACGTTCCTGCTGCTGCCGTTCATCTGGGTCCGGGGTCTGGGGCGACGCCGCGAGCGCCGCGAGTAGCGAGTGCGAGCGGGCACGACGGGATTCGCGCTGCGCGACCCGTTGCCGTGGGGTGATCTGTCCGCGATCGTCCGAGCCGCCGAGACGGCGGGATACGACGCGCTCTGGCTCCCGCAGGTCACCGCCCGTGATCCGTTCGTTGCGCTCGGAGCGCTCGCCGGCGAGACGCGCGACCTGCTGCTCGCGACGGGCGTGGTGCCCATGCGTTCGCGCACGGCGATGTCCACGGCGATGGCGGCGGCGACCGTCCACGAGCGCTCGGATGGGCGGCTGGTGCTCGGCATCGGAACGGGTGGCGCCGGCCGAGGAGCGCTCGACGAACTTCGTTCGTACGTCGACACGGTGCGATCGCTGCTCTCGGGGGAGATCGCCGAATGCGATGGCCGGCCGGTGCGGCTGTCGCTCGCGCCACCGAGCCCTCCCCCGATCTGGATCTCGGCGCTCGGGCCGAGATCGATGCGCCTCGCCGGTGAGATCGCCGACGGCGCGCTGCTGAACTGGTGTCCCCCGGAACGCGTGGCGTTCGCGCGGGCGCAGATCGCTGAGGGCGCGAAGGCCGCGGGACGCGACGGTGCCCAGGTCGCGATCGCCGTCTACGTGCGCTCGTGGGTCGGTGATGATCCAGCGGGCGGCATGAGCGCAATGCGCGCCGCAGCGGCCGAGTACGCCTCATACCCGGCGTACGCGCGTCAGTTCGAGCAGGTCGGTCTGGGCACGGAGGCCACCGCGGCCGCGGAGGCGCACCGCGCCGGCCGGCCGGATGACGTCCCCGAAGGACTCGTCGGGGCCGTCACCGCGTTCGGAGATGACGCGGCGACACGGGTCTCGGAGTTCGCCGAGGCGGGAGCCCGTCCCGTCATCTATCCCGTGGCCGTCGACGGATCGGCGGCTTCGATCGAGGCGACGCTGCTGGCCCTTGCGCCGGTCTGACGAGGCACGGAACAGGTATAGACTCAAAGCCGGATTTCCAAGGTCCGCACCGTCGAAACGGGGAAAACGGCAAGGTATGGGCGAACGGACACGCCAAAGGGGACGGACATGACCTACACGATCTGCGAGCCGTGCATCGACGTGAAGGACCGGGCCTGCGTGGACGAGTGCCCGGTCGACTGCATCTATGAGGGCGGACGGATGCTCTACATCCACCCCGACGAGTGCGTCGACTGCGGGGCGTGCGAGCCGGTCTGCCCCGTGACCGCGATCTTCTACGAAGACGACGTGCCCGCGGAGTGGAAGCAGTTCACGCCCGTCAACGCCGAGTTCTTCGCCGAGAACGTCAGCGCGATCGGTTCACCGGGCGGGGCCGCCCAGGTGGGGCCCGTTGCGGTCGATCACCCGGTCGTCGCTGGCTGGCCGTCCGTCGGCTGACCGTTCGCGGGTCCATCGCCGTTCGGCGGGAGCTCGCCCGGTCCGGCGAACGAGGCGTCATCCGGCCACCTCGCCCGTGATTTCGCCGCGAGCTTGGCCATGAGCGCGACCGCGGCGGGATCCTCCGACGACGGTCGCCACTCGACGACGCCGTCGGCGACCGCCCGCGCCCAGACGTCGGCGCCCTTCTCGGTCCTGATGACCGTCAGCGTCCAGCCGTCGCTCTGACCCAGCCCTCCGAACGAGATGTCAGCGTGCTCAGCCGCGAAGTCGGGGCACTTCATGCACCCGGGCCGCGTGAACTCGTGCGCCCTCTTCAGCGAGTACGTGATCTCCTCGCCGTCGCGCGTGTAGAACAGGAGCTTGCCCTTCACGTTCACGCGGGCCAGGTCGTCGAGCTCGAGTCCGAGCCGCCGCTGCGCGATCTCGACCATCAAGCCGTCGTACGTGAACGACTTCGAGCACAGAAGTCCGAACGTCCACGCGATCTTTCGCGCCCACTTGTTGACGCGACGCGCACTCAG
The DNA here is from genome assembly GCA_036280315.1 of Actinomycetota bacterium. Classification (GTDB taxonomy): domain Bacteria; phylum Actinomycetota; class UBA4738; order UBA4738; family HRBIN12; genus CALGFI01. Next base: position 1,491 of record DASUQY010000217.1, on the reverse strand, counting down.
CGAACCGGTCACGCTTGCCTGACACGACATCCCGACGAGCGCGAGCCTCGACAGTCCCATCTCGGCGGCCTTGGTCAGTGCCAGCGGGTTCGCCGAGTACGTATAGCGCGAGCCGGCCGTCTCGAGAACGCCGCGCTCGTCGGTTACCACCGTTGGCTCGGCGTCCCAAGGACGGTCCTCCGACAGCTTCGACGTGAGTGCCCCGTCGATCTCGCCGTTCTTCATGCCCCAGATCAGCAGTGCGGAGACGACACCGCCGTCCTGGCCCTGCATCAACGCCTCGGCCGACGCGGCGCGGGCGAGGACGATCTCCCGGTGCTGGCCGATCACGTCCTCCGGGCCGCGGGTGCGGCCGAACAGGCGGAGGTCGATCTCGCCCTCCCATTCGCGGAACCGAGGGCACGCCCGCGTGCAGATGTCGCAGCCTCGATCGCCGTGAGTGCACGCGGCCGGGCCGTCTTCCTGCAACTGCACGGGTTCGTCGTTCGCGTAGCCGAGCACGTGGAAGGGACAGGCGACGATGCACGCCGTACAGCCGGTGCACAGTCCGGTGAGGACGACCTCGTTGTACAGGTCGCGCCACTGCGTCTTGTCGGCGGTGGAGGCCATCCGCGGCGCAAGTATAGGGGGAGCGATCCGATGCGCTCAGTGCCTCGTAGTACCCCCATCCGCTAGGCTCGACCGGCTGCGAGAAAAGGAGCGATCGATGCGTTCGACGACGTGGGTCCGCCTGGTTGCTGTCGTGTTCGCGCTCTCACTGATCCTTGCTGCGTGCGGGGGCGACGACGAGGGGAACGGTGGAGCGACCGGAGCGACGAACGGCGGTGCGACTGGCGAGACTACAGGCGGTGGCGGCGAGAACGAGATCGTCATCCAGGGCTTCACGTTCCAGCCGTCGACGATCACTGTGTCCGGCCCGACCGACGTCACCGTGACGAACGAGGACTCCGCGCCGCACACGTTCACGCTCGAAGACGAGAGCGTCGACCTGGAGCTCGCCGGAGGCGAGAGCGGGACGGCGACGATCGATGTTTCCGAGTCGACCGGGTTCTTCTGCAGGATCCACCCGAACATGACCGGAACGGTCGAGGTCGCCTAACAGCCGAACGGAGCCGAGGCCGCAGTGGCGGCCGGTCAGATCGAAAACGACTCGCCGCACGCGCACTCGTGCACCGCGCGCGGGTTCAGCATCTTCAGACCGCCGCCGAGGAGCGCATCGTTGAACTCGAGGGTCGAGCCCTCGACGATCGGCGCGCTCTTCTGATCGACGAGAACGCGTACACCGTCGGCGGCCGGCACGACGTGGTCGCTCTCGGTCTGCGTGTCGAACGACAGCTCGTAGGAGAAGCCGGAGCAACCGCCGGCGACGACGCGAACGCGAAGCGCGGGCTCGGCGCCCTGTTTCTCCGCGAGCTGGCGGATCTTGGTCGCCGCCTTGTCGGTGACCTCGATCACGGTGGCGGTGCGCTCCATGGATCCAGGATAGCGCCC
>DASUQY010000216.1:0-2644 GCA_036280315.1 Actinomycetota bacterium | reverse complement strand
GTTCCGGCCGGCTTCGGGCCCAGTATCGACCGGGACACCAGGAACGCGACGATGAGTCCCCCGGTCCACACGAGCGGCAGGTTCGCTGCGCCGAGGGCGGCGGCGACCGGCTTCGTGACCAAACCCCCGATCACCGACCCGAGGATCCCGCCCGCGGCGAAGATCGGGAACAGCCGTTTCGCCTGGCGCGTGTCGACGACCATGCCGGCGATTCCCCAGACCGCGATGCCTACGACGAGCGTCGCGATCGCGACCGTGACCCACAGGGCCGTGTAGACCCAGACGGCGTCTGACGCCAGAGCGGCGCGCTCGGCCGTCAAGACCGCGGCGAGCGAGAGCGGTGCGGCGAGATAGGCGCGACGATGCCCGATCCGCGCCAGCGTGCCGGTGAGCCCCAGCATGACGACGAACGTCGTGGCCCCTTGGAGCAGGTAGACGTAGGGCAGTGAATCTGCGCCGACACGTTTGAAGAACAACGCGCTAATCGCACTCTCGCCGATCGACAGCGACGCCGTCGAAACGAACGCGAGTCCGACCATCAACGCGGTGATACGGCCCTCGCCGGGTCGAACACGCAGCACACGAGCGACGAATGCCATGGAGGGAACGTCTACTCGTTCAAGGGGTCATGTCCCGACCGCACGAAAGATCGTCACGGGTCTCCTGATGCCTTTGAGCTCGAACTCACCCACCTCGTGCAGCGCGAACCCGTCCGGCTCGACGTTCCGGGCCAGATCCTCGCCGACGAAGACGTCGCCGGCGTTCGCTTTCGCGGCGATGCGCGCGGCGATGTTCACGGTGCGACCGAAGTAGTCACCTTCGTCGTAGATCATCGGCCCGGCGTTCACGCCGATGTGCGCGGGCGGAAGGCCACGCGGCTGGACGCCGCCCACCATGTCGAGGGAAGCGCGCACCGCGTCGGCCGGATCGCGGAAGTGGAAGTGCACCCCGTCGCCGAGCATCTTGACCACGTCGCCGCGGTGAGTGGCCGCCACCTCGTTGACGAATTGGGCGAGCTCGAGCGACACGGCGGCGGCGCGTTCGTCGCCCGCCTCCTCGGTCAGTCGGGTGTATCCAGTGAGATCGGCGAACGCCGCGGCCTCGTCGCCGCGTGGGGTCCGCACGCGTACGCCGGCCTCGTCGAGGGCGGTCTCGACGTGCTCGAACTGATGCTCCGTGAGGAAGACCTCGGCGTGGCGTCGAGTGAGCCAGCCGAGCATCTGTTCACCGGACTGGCCCATGCGTAACCCGACGTCGCGGATGGCCGCCTCGAACGCCTCGTTGTCGCGCAGGCCGCGGCGCCTGAACCGCTCCTCGACCGTGTTGTGGAAGTAGTGGTTTTGGAACTGTGCCACTCGCCTGGCGCCGTCGCCCCACACGCGGACCGCGCGAAGGACCTCCCCCTCGTCGAGTCCCGCACCGAAGAGCACCGGGATCGCCTTCAGCATCGGGAGATCTTCTTCCCGGACGCGTTCGTCCGGCTCGGGCCGCGGAAGTCCGAACGCGACATAGATCCGCTGGATCGTCTCCACGGCGACCCCTGCATCGACGGCGAGTCGCTCGAACGTGACGTCGGAGCGGGGAAACCTCCGGCCCGCGCTCTCGAGGTAGCCGAGCGTGAGATGACCCGACCCGAGCGCCGTCGCGAGGGTCTCGGGGTCGATACCTTTGGCTTCGAGGTCACGGACCACGCGAACGCGCATGACGTCTCGCCTCCGGAACGCTCCATCCTCGAGCGAGAGGATCCCGAGGCCAACGAGCTGCCGTATCGTCTCGACGTTCGCGCCGGCGCGCTCGGCGAGCTCGTCCTCCGTGATGGAGTCGCGTCCGACGCTCAACGATCCTCAGGCCGCGTACGAGGCCGGGTCGGAGACGAACGAGTCGCGGCACGCCTCCGAGCAGAAGTAGTACGTCCGTCCCTCGTACTCGGCGGTCGCCGCAGCGTCGTCTTCGTCGATCCGCATCCCGCAAACCGGATCTGTGACCATCGCCACGGGAGTCTCCTCGGGCCAGGTGTCGTCTGCGATGCTACCCAGGTGGGCGGGCCCACCGACATCGCGCTGCGGGACGTGATCCAGACCGACCTGCCGGTCTTCTTCGATCATCAGCGCGAGCCCGAGGCGAACGAGATGGCCGCGTTCCCGGCACGCGAGCTCGACGCGTTCACGGCGCACTGGGACAAGATCCTTCGAGATGACGCCCTGATCGCGAAGACCGTGCTGGCCGACGGCCGCGTCGCGGGCAACATCGGGAGCTGGGAGGAACACGGCCGCCGCGAGATCGGATACTGGATCGGCAAGGAGTTCTGGGGCCGAGGCGTGGCCACGGCGGCGTTGCGCCTGTTCCTCGATCTCGTCACGACGCGGCCGTTGTACGCGTTCGTGGCGAAACACAATGTGGCGTCCATCCGGGTCCTCGAGAAGTGCGGGTTCACACCCGCACCGAGCGAAGACGCGGGCGACGACGAGGTCCTGTTGAAGCTCGAGGCGTGACGATCAGCCGAGCGCTTCGTGGCGCTCGCGTTCGTCCTCACGCACGTCGACCCGGTCGGGTGTATCGACGCTCGGGCTCGTGCGGAGGTCCTGGTTCTCGCGTTCGAGCGTCCGTACCCGACGACGAAGCGTGCGGCGACGGTCGTGGCTCC
>DASUQY010000215.1:0-4323 GCA_036280315.1 Actinomycetota bacterium | reverse complement strand
CGACGCCATCGCCGTCCGAGCACGACGACGACAACGCGGGCCCCGGGTCGGACGACTCGGCTTCGAACAACTCCGGTCCCGGATCCGACGACTCCGGCTCGGGTTCGGACAACTCGGGCTCCGGGTCCGACAACTCGGGCTCGGGTTCGAGTAGTTCCGGTTCCGGTTCGAGCGGTTCGAGCGATCGCGACGACGACTAAGCCCGGATCCTTCACCTCTCCTTATCTCTCCTCTGGCCCGCCGGTAACGCTCCGCTTCCTACCGTTGAGACGTCGATCTCGCGACCGACCAAGGAGGTAGAGATGAGGAACGCGTTTCGGATCGTGCTGGTGATCGGCGCGATCGTGATCGTTGCCGCGCTCGGGCTGACGGCGTTCGCCAGTGGCTCGCGCCCGACGCTGAGCCCGACCCCCACCTCGACGATGTCGCCCTCGGACGACGGTCCGTTCGACATCTCGGGGAACTGCGACGAACCCGAGCACTTCAACGATCCCGAGTGCCAGGGCGTCACGCCCGGAGTGGGGAATGATGCGGACGACGAGCGCGCCGACGACGAGGTGGATGGCGTCGACGCCGACGACGTGAACGATGATAACGACGACGCGGATGGCATCCGAGATGACGACATCGATGGCGTCGATGACGATGGCGCTGTCGACGACAACTCCGGTCCGAGCGCGAACTCCGGACCCGGGACCGTCGATGACAACGATGACGCCGACGTGGACAACTCTGGCCCTGGAAACGGCGATGACGACGCTGACGCCGACAACTCCGGCTCGGGCAACGGGGACCACGACAACTCTGGTTCCGGCATCGGCGACGACAACTGACGCCGCTGAGCGTTGATGTAGTGGTGCGGCCGGGCCGCTCGGGGGGCCGCACCACTCCGTACGAGCTCGCCAGTACCATGGCTGCATGCCGCGGATCGCGCACTGGGTGTGGTTCCCGTTCGACGTGACGATCCGGTTCATCGCACGGAACGGCAAGCGGATCGCGGTCAGCGTCGTCGGGCTGCTCTTGCTCGCCGTCGGCCTCGCGTTGCTCGTCCTTCCCGGCCCAGGTCTCCTGCTGATCATCGCCGGGCTCGCCGTTCTGGCGACGGAGTACGTCTGGGCGCAGCGCGCGCTCAACTACGCGAAGCAGCGGGCCGAGCAGGCGAAGAACAAAGTCCTAAGGAGGAAGCCGTCGCCCGACGCGACCGCCGTCCGCGACGAGTAACGTCAGCCCTATGGGTCGCATCCTCATCGGAACGGCAAGTTGGACGGACCGAACGCTCATCAAGGATGGGCACTTCTACCCCTCTGAGGCCAAGACCGCCGAGGCGCGACTTCGTTACTACTCCGAGCAGTTCCCCATCGTCGAAGTTGACTCCACCTACTACTTCCCGCCCAGCGAGAAGAACTCGGTGCTGTGGATCGAGCGGACACCGAAGGACTTCACATTCAACGTCAAGGCGTACTCCCTGCTGACGAACCACCCCACCAGGCCCGACTCGCTCTACAAGGATCTCGAGCTGCCTGAGGAGCTCGCGGACAAAAAGAACCTCTATCGCGAGCAGCTCCCCGACACGATTGTCGACGAGGTGTGGCAGCGGTTCCGTGACGCGCTGATGCCGCTCCACTCCGCGGGCAAGCTGGGCGCGGTCCTGTTCCAGTACCCGCAATGGTTCGTGATCGGGCGCAAGAACAAGGACTACATCCTCGAGTGCGCCGAACGCCTGAAGGAGTTCCGCATCGCCATTGAATTCCGTCACAAGACCTGGCTCGAGGAGCGCAACGTCGACGAGACGCTGTCCTTCCTTTCTGATCACGACCTGCCGTACGTCTCCGTCGACATGCCGCAGGGGTTCGACTCGAGCCTGCCGCCGATCGCCGCGGCGACCGCCGATGACATCGCGATTGTTCGATTCCACGGCCGAGATCGGAAGGCATGGGGCAAGAAGAACGTCAGCGCATCCGAGCGCTTCCGCTACGAGTACTCGGAGGCCGAGCTGAACGAGTGGGTCCCGAAGATCAAGGACATCTCGGGCCAGGCGCGCGAGACGCACGTCTTGATGAACAACTGCTACCGCGACTTCGCGGTCAACAACGCGCGCCAGCTGGGCGATCTGCTCGATCTCGAGGAGTAGGTCCGGCCCGGCCCCGCGGGCGCACCCGCGTGGAAGGGAGGGTAGGCCGGGCCGGACGATCGCGACCGGAGATCCTCCCCTGGTCTACGAATCAGGGTAACAGCGGACGGTTTTTAGGCAGCCGGCGGCCGCCGCCTAGGACGGCGACGTTGTAGCGGCCGTTCCGCCCGTCGGCACGGTACCCCCGGTCGCGCCGGTCAACGGCGTCGGCGTCGGCGTCAACACGAGCTCGCCGTACTCCTCCGACACGGTGATCCGCTGCACGGTGAGGCTTGCCGACTCCGGGTCCTGCTCGATGACGTCGTACGCGATGAGCTCGGGGGATACACCGCGGGAGAAATAGAGAACCTCGGCGCTGAACGGGACGTCGGTGAGGTCCCGGAAAACGCCCGCGCCCGACGCGCCTGTCGTCCCGACGCGGAGATAGAGCGTCCCGTTCACGACGAGAGCGCGCGTCTCGTGGAAGTGCCCGGAGACGACCACCGGGACGAGTCCCGCGACTGCCTCCGCCATCCGGTCGTCGTGGACGGCGACGACCTCTATCGGGTCGATCGCATCCTCCACGTCCGCGGCGATCCGCGGGCCGACTGATCGCGCGAGCTCTGCAAACTCCTCGGCGTCAACCGGGAGGCCACGCGCCGGCGTGAACGCCGGGTGCCCGAGCCCGTAGATCGTCAGCGCCTCGATGGTCACGGCGCGCCCGTCGAGCACGAACGCGTTCTGCTCGCGCGCGATCGCCGTCTGCAGCTCAATCGAGTCATGATTCCCGCGAACGAACAGGTACGGCCGCCCGAACTCCGGGATCCGAGACACGATGAGGTTCTCGACGGGGGTCGCGAACGACGTAATGTCGCCCGTGTCGAGAACCATGTCCACGTCGAACCCTCGGGCGACCTCACGGGCGAAGTCCATTCCGAGCGGCGACGCGTGGATGTCAGAGATGTGCAGCACGCGGATCGCGTCCTCGCCGACGGGCGTCTCCTGCAGCGTCGAGTAGGCCCGAACCGTTCCGTCGACGATCTGCTCGAGCCCGGCACGAAGGTCCTCGATCCTGTCGGTCGCCTGGCGCACCGGACCGATCAGTCGCGGAGCGAGCGCGAGCGTTCCCGAGTACGTCGGCTCGGTGAACGCCGCGGGTCGGAACGTCACGAGCAGGAGCACCTCGCACGCCGCCACACCGAGCACTGCGGAGATCAGTGCCGCCGTGACGAGCCGCCATTTCGTGCGGAACACGAGGGCGCCCAAGATGGCCGCTCCGATCCCAGACACCACGAGCAAGCGCCACACCAGCGTTTGCACGCGGTCCAGTGCGTCGCGCTGGATCTGCGTGACGAGCCCGTCGATCCCAACGTCGTTCACGACGCGAGTGAGGCGCTCGACGCCGACATCGCTGAGCGTCGCCGTGATCGAGATCGGAGATGTGTGTGTGTCGGCCGTCAGTGCGCCGAATGGCGGCAGCTCGATCCTCGTCTCTCCGAAACCGAACCCGAACCCGCCGTCGAGGGCGACCCGGAACGGGCCCATCGGCACCGTCGATAGCGCTAGGAGCGCCATCCCGATCCACGCGCCGATCAGGCCGACCGCTGCGGCGCCCGCGATCGCGCCGATACGACGGATACGACGCCGACGCCGTTCGTCCATCCGGACACTGTCGCACAGCGTTCGCGTGCGCTCGGGTACGCTCGATGGATGTTCGGACGTTCGTTCCGCGTCGCCACGATCGGCGGCATCCCCGTCAACGTGGACTCGTCGTGGATCTGGATCGCGGTCGTCGCCGTGTACTCGTTGTGGACCCGATTCGAGCGGGGTTACCCCGGGCTCGGCGACGGTCAGGCGATCGCGTACGCGCTCGTTGCGGCGGCGCTGTTCTTCGGGTCGGTCTTCCTGCACGAGGTCGCGCATGCCGTGACGGCGCGCCTCGCGGGCATCCGCGTCGAGGGCATCACGCTCGTGTTCTTCGGTGGGTTCACCGCCGCGCGTTCGGAGGAGCGCGGCCCCGGCCCAGCGTTCGCCATCGCGCTCCTCGGCCCCTTGACGAGCCTCGTGCTCGGAGGTCTGTTCTGGGCCGCCTCAAGCGTCGACGGCGGGGTCGGTCCGCTCTCGAGCATGTTCGGGTACGTCGGCTACATCAACCTGTTCATGGCGATCTTCAACGTCCTTCCTGGATTGCCCCTCGACGGCGGACGCGTCCT
>DASUQY010000214.1:0-3888 GCA_036280315.1 Actinomycetota bacterium | reverse complement strand
GCCCGTCGGGTGGCGCGGCCGTCGCCGAAGCCGTCGAGACACCGCTCGAGCACGGGTCGGTCGTCATCGCTGCGATCACGAGCTGCACGAACACGTCGAATCCGAGCGTGATGCTTGCGGCCGGCCTGCTCGCGAAGAAGGCAGTCGAGGCGGGGCTCGAGACCAAGCCCTGGGTCAAGACCTCGCTCGCCCCCGGGTCACGCGTCGTCACGGAGTACCTCGACGCCGCGGGGCTGCAGCCGTACCTCGACAAGCTCGGGTTCTCGCTCGTTGGCTTCGGGTGCACGACGTGCATCGGGAACTCCGGGCCCCTGCCGGATGCGGTGGCCGCCGCGGTCGCCGAACGCGACCTGGCGGTCGTCGCGGTGCTCTCGGGCAACCGCAACTTCGAGGGACGGATCCACCCGCAGGTGCGCGCGTCGTATCTCGCGTCGCCGCCGCTCTGCGTGGCGTACGCGATCGCCGGACACGCCGAGGTCGATCTGACGACGCAGCCGTTGGGCGTCGGGTCGGACGGCACGCCCGTGTACCTCCGCGACCTCTGGCCGACGGCGGAGGAGGTTCGCGAAGCGATCGCCGCGTCGGTCTCGCCCGACCAGTTCCGACGAGAGTACGGCCGGATCTACGACGGCGACGAGCGGTGGAACGCGCTCCCGTCGCCGGAGGGCGCGATGTTCGCGTGGGACCCGGACTCGACGTACGTCCGCGAACCGCCGTTCTTCGAGGATCTCGCGCCCGTGCCAGGGCGCGTCGGGAACGTCGCCGGCGCTCGGTGCCTGGTGAAGCTCGGTGACTCGATCACGACCGATCACATCTCGCCCGCCGGGGCGATCCGTCCGGATTCACCGGCCGGCCGGTACCTCATCGACCACGACGTCGAGCAGCGCGAGTTCAACAGCTACGGTGCGCGTCGCGGGAATCACGAGGTGATGATGCGCGGGACGTTCGCCAACGTGCGGCTGCGGAACGAGCTCGCCTCCGACGCCGAGGGTCCGTGGACGACGCACCTGCCGAGCGGCGAACGGATGACGATCTACGACGCCGCGCTTCGGTATCGCGACGAGGGCGTTCCGCTCGTCGTGCTCGCCGGCAAGGAGTACGGCAGCGGTTCGTCGCGCGACTGGGCGGCCAAAGGGCCGGCGTTGCTCGGCATCCGCGCGGTCATCGCGGAGAGCTTCGAGCGGATCCACCGCAGCAACCTCGTGGGATTGGGCGTACTGCCATTGCAGTTTCGCAGCGGCGAGTCGGTCGCCACGCTCGGGCTCACCGGAACTGAGACCTTCGATATCGCCGGCCTGGCCGGCGGGCCGACCCCGAGGCAGGACGTCGAGGTCGTCGCTCGCGATGCCGACGGCAGGGAGACGCGGTTCGCCGTGACGGTTCGCATCGACGCCGCCGCCGAGGTGGAGTACTACCAGCACGGCGGGATCCTCCAGATGGTGCTGCGGGAGATGCTTCAAGGCTAGGACCCACCCTCTGTAGGGGGATCAGCCTGATCACTCGCCGGTGACGTCCGTCCCCGTGCGCCTGTCGGCCTCTTCGATCAGCGCTTCGAGCGAGACCGGGTGGTCGGGATCGTAGGCCGCCGCGCCGACCGAGACCGAGAGTTGGGAGGACCGCCCACTCCGCGCGTTGCTCTCGGCGATCGCCTCGACGAGCCTCGATAGCACGACGGCGTCGGCGCCAGACGCGTCGCCGGTGAGCAGGACGCAGAACGAGCTCGGGCCAACGCGTGCGAGGACGTCCGAGCTGCGGACGACGGCGCGAAGCACGTCCGCCGCCTCGGTAACGGCGCGGTGCCGCTCGTTTTGGTCCAGATCGTGGTCCGGGATGACGTCGGGGGTGTCGAGACGGACGAACACCAGCGTGACCGGTACCTTCGAACGGCTGGCGTAGGCGAGATGATGCGAAGCGAGGTGCTCGAGACCGCGCGTCGTGTAGAGCCCGGTGAGATCGTCCACGAAGCGGCCCCGTTCGAGCTCGTCTTCCAGGCGCCGAAGCGACGTCGCATACCGAACGGCGCGCGCAAGGAGTTCGGGCGAGGCGGCGGAGACGACGTCGCTGGCGCCGGCATCGATCGCGCGCTCCGCGAGCCCGGCCCGGTCGGCGGCGCCGATCCCATCCGCGCCATGTGTGTCGCGGTCGGCGTCGTCCGGCGCAAGCACACCGATCACCGGCACGTCGGGAGCGCGCTCACGGATCGACCGGACCGCGTCCACGCCGGGTGCGTCGGGCGTGTCGAGCGCAAGCAGCACGACGTCGACGCCTCCGCCGGCGAGTTGCGCGAGCGCCCCGAGGAGGTCGTCGGCCGTCTCGACGGTCGCACCGGCGACGACGCCGGGGTCGAACCCGACCGCGAGGACGGCAACGGGAGGCTTCGAGTCCGGCACGAGGACAGCGTATCCGCACGAGGACGACATGGCGCGGCAGGCGGGAGGAGGGACTCCACAGGAACGCCACGTCATTGCGCACATGCCGGCGAGTGGTCCGCGGGTAGCCTTCGACGCGAAACCTCATGAGCGACTCCACGGGATCGACGCGACGAGGCGGACGTGGGCGAACGGTCTTCCTTGCGCTCTCCGCGACGCTGTCGGCCTTGGTGATGGTCGCAGCGTCGATCACGTTCGCCACGTACCTGTGGGCTCGAGAGCAGATCGTGATCTTCGACAACCCCGCACCCGACGACCCGGAGGCGCCGATCGACGTCGTGGGACGGTGCGCGAACCGGTCGTGCAACTATCTGTTGCTCGGCAGCGACTCGCGCGCGGGACTCACCGAGGAGGAGCTCATCGCCTTCGGGGACGATGAGCACCTCGGCGGGGAGAACCGATCGGACACGATCATCCTCGTCCACACCGAACCCGACCAACGCGAGGCCGTGTTCCTGTCGTTCCCCCGAGACCTGTGGGTCGACATCCCCGGCCTCGGCATGGGGAAGATCAACACGGCGTTCGAGGGCGGGATCGACCGCGGCGGACCGCAGCGGGTCGCTCGCGTCGTGAAGTCGCTCACGGGGATGCAGGTCCATCACGTGCTGTACGTGGACCTGGCGCGGTTCCAGAAGCTCGTCGACGCGCTCGGCGGCGTCGACATGTGCGTCCCCTATCCGATGTACGACCCCCTCTCGCTTCTTGACATCCCGGCTGGTTGTCAGCACTTCGACGGTCGGACGGCGCTCGCATACGTGAGGACGAGGCACCAGCCGTGCGACTCGGTTCCCGATTTCGCGCGCATCAGCCGGCAACAACAGTTCCTGCGGGCGGTGATCTCGCGCCTCCTGGAGCCGGGACAGCTGTTCCGGCTTCCGATGCTCGTTCCCGATCTCCTCGCCAACTTCGTCGTCGATCCCGGACTGCGCAACCCGGCCGACCTCGTCTACCTCGCTGGTCGGCTCCAGGGCCTCAGCACCGACGCCGCGGAGTTCCGCGCGGTCCCCTCGGTACTGTCGTCAACGGTCGTCAACGGTCAGTTCCTGTCGACGGTCGAGATCGTTCAGCCCGACGCCGACGAGCTGTTCCGCAGGATCCGCGAGGGGCGTGCCCTCGGCGAGGTCGGCGCGACGCTCCCGCAAACACCGCCGTCGCCCGCCAACATCGTGGTCGCCGTTCAGGATCAAGGATCGGCGAACGCGAACGCCGTCTTCGATCTGTTGACCGATGGCGGATTCGACACGTCGCCCGGCGTCGTGGAGGCTTCGCCAGACGTGCCGGTGAAGGGATCGGTGATCCTCTTTCGGCAGGGCGAAGAGGCGAAGGCCAGGGTCGTTGGCTCGTACCTGCGTGACCTCGAGATCGTCGGCGCCGCACCGGAGGTCTTCCCCAGCGACGAGGACGTTGCCGTCGTCGTGGGACGGAACTACGAGCTCCCTCCGCCGGTGGTCGTTGGTGC
>DASUQY010000213.1:0-5822 GCA_036280315.1 Actinomycetota bacterium | reverse complement strand
GGCAGCGCTTGCGGTGGCAATGACGAGGCTGGTGACGATCGCGTCGCGCCATTCGGCGTCCGTCCACAGTGCGCCGTACCACGCGAGCGAGAACCCTTCGGGCGGAAAGTCCATGTACCGGTTCTCGTTGATCGAGACGATCGCCACCACAACGAGCGGGGCGAACAGGAACACGATCGTGAACGCCGTCACGACCCACTTGAGCGCTCGCATCAGGCGACTCGCCGGGTCCGCGACTCGATCAGCGCGACGACGCCGACTACGACCAAGGAGAGGGCCGTGAGGAAGATCGCCATCGCCGACGCGAACGGCACGTTCGCGTTGAACGATGCCTGGTCGGAGATGAAGACGGACAGCGTCCAGTGCTCCGGCCGTCCGAGGAGCGCCGCGATCAGGTACGACCCGAGCGTGAACACGAACACGAGCAGGAACCCGGCCATGATCACCGGCCGCGAGATCGGCACGACGACCGTCCAGAACGTCCGCCACGGCGACGCTCCCAGCGTCTGGGCGGCCTCCGTCACCTCCCGGTCCAAGCGGGTGAGCGACGGGTACAGGGTGAGGACGCAGTACGGGAACGCGATGTAGGACAGGCCGAGCAACACGGCAATGAAGCTCGGCTGGTACGCCACCGCTTCGTCCATCGCGCCGAGCCACACCAGGATGTTCGAGATGCCCGCGGCACGCCCGAGCAGCACGCTCCAGGTAAACGCCACGATGACCTCGGAGAGCGAGAGCGCGGAGAGCACCAGGATGAGCAGCGCGACGTGGGGGCGCCGCCGCATCCGGGTCAGGAAGTACGTGAACGGGAACGCGATCGCGATGCACGCGGCGCCGGCGAGCAGGCAGATCCCGATCGAGAACGCCGCCCGCTCAACGAACACCTCGGACAGGAGCCGCCGCCAGCTGGCGAACTCGAACGCCGGCTCGTAGAACCCGCCCTGGATGCGACGGTAGAACGAGGTCGCCACGATCATCCCGAACGGGATGAGAAAGAAGACGGCGAGGATGGCGATCGGGATCGCCAGGACCCCGTAGGTCGTGGGCGTCGGATCTCGCCGCTCGCTCATCCGCGCACCACGACGCAGGCCTCGGGCGGAAACCTGACGGTGACCCGGTCGCCCTGCTCGACCGGTACGCGATCGCGAGGACTTCCGGCCACGACGACGTTCTCGTCCAGGTCGCAGTCGACGTAGCACTCGAACAGTTCGCCGAGGTCGCGCACGAACACGACCGTGCCGCCGATGCCGTTCGACTCGTCTGTCTCACCTCTCGAGAGGTGTGTGTCTTCCGGCCTGACCGAGATCAGCACCTCGTCGCCCTCGTGTGCCGACGTGCCACCTTCAACCTGCAGCGCGGCCCCCTCGACGTCGACGCGTCCGTCCGGGAGCGCCCTCCCCTTCAGCAGGTTCGTGCTCCCGATGAACCGCGCGACGAACGCCGTCGCAGGTCGGCGGTAGACCTCGAGCGGTGGACCGACCTGCTCGACGCGTCCAGCGTCCATCACGACGACGAGATCCGACATCGTCATCGCCTCGCGCTGGTCGTGCGTGACCATGATCGTCGTGATCCCCAGCTGCTGCTGCAGCAGCCGAAGCTCTACCTGCAGCTGCTCGCGGAGGTTCGCGTCGAGCGCAGAGAGCGGTTCGTCGAGCAAGAACAGCTTCGGAGCCAGGGCGAGAGCGCGAGCCGTGGCCACCCGCTGGCGCTGCCCGCCCGAGAGCTGCGAGATGCGGCGGTCCCCCATCCCCTCCAACGAGACGAGCTTGAGCAGCTCGTCGACGCGTACTCGGCTCTCGCGGTCGCCGACGCCCCGGATCCGAATGCCGTATGCGATGTTCCCCGCGACGGAGAGGTGTGGAAAGAGCGCGAGCGTCTGGAAGACCATCCCGATGTCGCGCAGGTGCGGGGGTCGATCGGTGATGTCAGCGCCGTCGAGGTAGACGCGGCCCTCCGTCGGCTTCTCCAGCCCCGCGATCATCCGGAGCATCGTCGTCTTGCCGCATCCGGACGGCCCCAAGAAGGAGATCAGCTTGCCCGGCGGTAGCTCGAGGTCGACGCCGGCGACCGCTTCCACGTCGCCGAAGTGCTTGACGAGTCCCTCGAGCTTCAGTCCTCCGCGTGCGTCCACGTCACGATCGCTACGAGAGCATCATCTCCGTCCATTGCTGGTCGATGAAGTCCTCGAACTGGTCGTAGATCTCGTACTTCGGGCGCAGCGCGGCGTCGGGACCGGGACCACCGACCGCCTCGTATTCCTTCTCGGTGAGGTCCATGGTCTCCTTCCGCGCGGTCGGCGTCGTGCCGAGCGTTCGCGCCAGCTCCGCCTGCACCTCGGGCCGGCAGAAGTAGTCGATGAACGCGACGCAGCCGCCGAGGTTTTCGGTCGTCCTGGTCACCGCCCAGAACCCCGAGTCCAGGACGGCGCCCTCGTCGGGGAACACGCTTCGAAGTGGCTCGCCTTGCGACGCCGCGAACGTCGTGATGTCGTGATAGAACTGCCCGAGCGACACCTCACCGGTGTTGAACGCCTGCTGCGCCTGCGCCTCGTCGCGGTAGAACAGCTTGACGTTGGGCTTGAGCTCTTGAAGCTTCGTCATGACCTCGACGATGCCGTCCTCGGTGTCGAGGATGTCGTAGCCGTCGAAGAACAACGTCGCGGTGATCTCGAGCAGGTACGAGTTCGCCGCGTTCCGCAGCAGCGCCAGCTCGTTCTCCCACTCGGAGTCCCAGAACGCGCTCCAACTGGTGGGACTCTCCGGCACCCGCTCGGTGTTCGAGACGATCGTGATGTACCACGAAACGTTGCCGACGCCGGTGATGAGGCCGCCGTCGTCGGTCGTCCGGATGTAGCCCTCGGCGATGTTGTCGGCATTCGTGAGGTTCGAGACGTCGTACGTCGCCAGGATGTCGCCGTTGATCGCGCGCTGGATCCCCACGCCGGAGAGCATCGAGATGTCGGCCGGTGGAGGAGTCCCGGAGTCGACCGCCTGCTTCAGCTGGACGACCCAGACCTCCGACGTCGGCTGTTCCACGGATTCGACCTCGACGCCGGTCTCCTCCGTGAACGCCGGATACATCGCCGCGAAGTTCTCCTCGAAGAACCCGCCGTACGTGCTGACCTTGATGCTGGTGCCCTCGAGATCGCCGGTCGGGATCGCGGTCGCCGTCGGGCTCGTCCCGCCTCCCGCCTGCTGCTCCGGCCTGCGGCCGCATGCCGCCAGCAGGGCCGGGAGCGAAAGGCCGATGGCGCCGGCAGCCGGCGCGCGCCTGAGCAGGTCCCTACGGGTGATCCTCCTCTCTCGGTCCACCATGCGCCCCCTCTCTGGTCGTTCATCGATGACCATCGCGGTTCGCGCCGCCGAGCGCAAGCCAGACGTTCTTACATACGGTCGGCCGCGAATAGAGCGATGAGCTCGTACGCGATGTGTGAGGCGGCAACCGCTGTGATCTCGGCATGGTCGTACGCCGGCGCGACCTCGACGATGTCGGCTCCTGCGAGATCGAGGCCTCGAAGGCCGCGGAGGATGCCCAACATCTCCCGGCTGGTCATGCCTCCCGCCTCGGGCGTCCCCGTTCCCGGCGCGAAC
Organism: Actinomycetota bacterium; assembly: GCA_036280315.1. GTDB lineage: Bacteria > Actinomycetota > UBA4738 > UBA4738 > HRBIN12 > CALGFI01. The sequence continues at coordinate 2,232 of DASUQY010000213.1, read as the reverse complement.
GCAGGATCCAGCGCGTCGATGTCGATCGAGACGTAGGCCGGCGCGTCGCCGACGCGCTCGCGGATCCGCCCGGCGACCGTGTCGATCCCGTCCGACAAGATTTCGAGCGCCGTCACGATGCGGAACCCGAAGCTCGCGTCGTCGACGAGGTCCTGCGCCGAGAACAGCGGGCCGCGGATCGCGAGGTGGATCGAGCGGTCCTCGAGGAGCAATCCCTCCTCCCACGCGCGGCGGAACGGCGTCCCGTGCGTGTAGGACGCGCCGAAGTACGTGTCCCACGTGTCGAGGTGCGCGTCGAAGTGCACGAGCGCGAGCGGCCCGCGTTGCTCTCGGAGCGAGCGGAGCAGCGGCAGGGCGATCGTGTGGTCGCCGCCGACACAAACGAGCCGCCCCACGGCGTTCCGCAACTCACCGGCGTGCCGCTCGATCTGCCCGATCGCCTCGTCGATCGAGAAGGGGTTGCACGCGATGTCTCCGGCGTCGACGACCTGCTGCGTGGCGAACGGCTGCACGTCGAGCCCCGGATGGTACGCGCGGAGCAGTCGAGACGCGTTCCGCACCGCGATGGGCCCGAACCGCGCGCCGGGCCGATAGGTCACGCCGGAGTCGAACGGGACGCCGAGGACGGCGACGTCGGCGCGTTCGACCTCGTCCAGACGCGGGAGTCGCGCGAACGTCGACGGGCCTGCGAAACGCGGGACGACGAGTGGATCGACGGGGCCGCGCGGCTCAGCCATGCCCGGTGCAGCGTAGTGCGCCGCGAGCGCTCGCGTTCGTCAGCGTTCGTCGCGCGCGAGCTCGTAGCGCACGACCTCGCCGCCGTTTCGGTGCTCGAAGCGTTCGACGAGGCGCAGGCCGACGTTCTCCGCGACGCGAAGCGACGGGACGTTCTCTGCCGCCGCGAACGCCCGAACGCGCTCGGCGCCGAGCGTCTCGAACGCGTAATCGACGAGTGCGCGAACCGCCTCGGTCGCGTATCCGCGCCCCTGGAACGCCGGAGCGATCGTGTATCCGATCTTGGCCACGCTCGGCTCGCTATCGACCGCGCTGATGCCGACGTCGCCGACGAGGCGACCGTCGTCGCGTTCCTCGACCGTGAACTGCACCCACCCACCCGCGCCGCCCGGTGCCCGGCTCTCCATCTCCAAGATCTCCGCCCGGATGCCCTCGGGGTCGGTGCGGTCCCACCCTTGGTACCGGTTCACGTTCGGGTCGCTGCGATAGGCCGAGATCGGTTCCGCGTCCTCCGGTCTCGATCGCCGAAGAACGAGGCGCTCCGTCACGAGCGACTTGAACTCGGGGTCGGCGCGCATCGTCCGGGAAGGGTAACCACAGGGGACGTGCTGAGGAGCGCTAGCCCGTGGCCGGCGCGGGCGGCACGACGGACAGCCAGTCGACCGAGACGACGCGTCCCGTGGCGCGAGGGTCGGATCGGCCCAGCACCTCGATCCGGATGGTGTGCAGGCCCGGCGACAATCCCGTCACACGGTGACGCACCCCGTCCACGCGCCGAACGGAGTACGTGTCGACGACACGCTCGAGCTTCCCGTCGATCCAGATGGCGGCGAGGCCATGGTTCGGCCCGGTGACCGTCGTCCACACGGCACCAGTCCCGCGGAAGCGCACGTCGGCGCGCGCTCCGTTCACGTCGCTGCCCGCGACGCGCCCGCTGCGCCCCTCGCGCGCGGGAAGCACCGTCCACGCACCCGGCCGCCGGTACGTGATCGCCGCGCTGCCCTGTTCGAGCTCCGTCGGCGCGACGAACGCGCGGACGATGCTCGGCGTCGGGTTGCCGGCGCGGTCCGCGACACGATGCACCGCGGTCGCCGGGTTCACGACGATCCGGTAGTGCTCGCCGGGAACGAGGGGACGGCGCGGCGTGATAGCGACCCGGCGCACATCACCCGACGAGCACCCGACGTAGGTTCCGACGCCGGTGAGACAGGCGAGCCGGATGCTCGGCTGCCTGACGAACCGGCTCGCTCGCACGAGCACGTTCCGCGGCGTTAGGCCGCCCACGGTCTCGTCGAACGAGACGATCGCAGGGCTGGTGAAATCGCCCGGGCGCGTGATCCGTGCCGTCGGCGGGGTCGTGTCCGGGATCGTGATGACGAGCTCGCCCAGCGAATCCGTGAGGTTCACGTCGACGCACCCGCGGATCCCCGGAACGCTGCCGCATTCGCTCTGCTGCCAGATCGACCATCCCTGGCCGCCCCACTCCCGGGCCGGAAG
>DASUQY010000212.1:0-2226 GCA_036280315.1 Actinomycetota bacterium | reverse complement strand
TGTTCCTCGACGAGTACGTGATGATCGCGGCCGCGGCGATCACGGTCGTCTCGGCGATCGAGTACCTCGTTCGGTTCCGCGCGGCGCTCACGCTCGACCGGTAGTGGTTCCGTCGGGTGCGGTCCTCGTCACCGGCGGAAGCGGATTCGTCGGACGGGGCGTCGTCGAACGCCTCGTCGCCGAGGGTCGCAGGGTTCGAGCGCTCGCGCGAAGCGATGCCGCGGCAAGAGACGTGAGCGAGCTCGGGGCAACGCCGATCCGCGGCGACGTGCTCGACGGGGCCTCACTCCGCCCGGCGGCCGCAGGGTGCACTACCGTGTTCCACGTCGCCGGAGTGAACGCCACGTGTGTGCGCAACCCCCGCCACATGATCGAAACGAATGTGAACGGTTCGGCGAACGTCATCCGTGCCGCAGCCGCAGAGGGCGTCAAGCGAGTCGTGCACACGTCGTCGGCCTCCGCCATCGGCGAGCCCGCCGGCGCCATCGGACGTGAGAGCACGCCGCACCGCGGGTGGTACCTCTCCAACTACGAACGATCGAAGCACCTCGCCGAACGCGCCGTCTTGCGACTCGGCGAAGAGACCGGCGTCGAGGTGGTCTGCGTGAACCCGTCGTCGGTCCAAGGACCCGGCCGGAGCACCGGATCGGCACGACTCATCATCAACGTCGCGGGTGGCAAGCTCCCTCTGCTCATCGACAGCGTCGTCTCGATCGTCGACGTCGCGGACTGCGCGCGGGGACACGTCCTTGCGGAGTCGTACGGCGAACCGGGCGAGCGCTACATCCTGAACGGGGCGACGATCGGAACGCGCGACGCGGTCGCGCTCGTCGACAGGCTTTGGGGATTGCCCCGCCGCGTTCGGTGGATGCCGCCGTTCGCCGCGAGAGCGGTGGCCGCGTCGATGGACGCCGCCGGTTGGGTCCTCCGTCGCGACATGCCGTTCTGCGGCGAGGCGGTTCGAGCGGTCCTGCAGGGTCACCGCTACGACGGCCTCAGGGCCGAACGCGAGCTCGGCCTGCGGTACACGCCGCTCCAGGAAACGCTCGAGCGGACGCTTTCGTGGTACGCGGCGAGAGGTCTGGTGCCTCCCAGCTCGAAGCGCGACGAATCGCTCTCTTCATAGGATTGCCTCGGAGCCGCGAAACGCAACGGAGGTTCAACACGATGACCGAGCGCCCCGATCGCAACCTGGCCATGGAGCTCGTCCGGGTCACCGAGGCGGCGTCCCTGGCGGCCGGGCGGTGGGTCGGACGCGGCGACAAGACGGCGGCCGACCAGGCAGCGGTCGATGCGATGCGCGCGATGATCGACACGGTTTCGATGGACGGCGTCGTCGTCATCGGCGAGGGCGAGAAGGACGAGGCGCCGATGCTCTACAACGGCGAGGCAGTCGGGACTGGAGAGGGCCCCGAGTGCGACGTTGCCGTCGACCCCATCGACGGAACGCGGCTCACGGCGGTCGGCCAGCCGAACGCGCTCTCGGTGATCGCACTCGCAGCACGCGGCTCGATGTTCTTCCCCGGGGCCGCCGTCTACATGGAGAAGGTCGCGGCTGGGCCCGAGGCCGCCGACGCGCTCGACGTCACCGCGCCGCCGGAGGAGAACGTGCGACTCGTGGCGAAGGCGAAGGGCGTTCGGCCGGAGGAGATCACGGTCGTCATCCTCGACCGTGACCGGCACGAGGAGATGATCTCGCGCGTCCGCGAGGCCGGCGCGCGCGTATTCCTCATCACCGACGGCGACGTCGCGCCGGCGATCGCCGCGGCTCGGCCCAACACCGGCATCGACATGCTCATGGGGATAGGCGGAACTCCGGAAGGCGTCGTCGCCGCCGCCGCGCTCAAGTGCCTCGGCGGCGGGATCCAGGGACGGCTGTTCCCGCGGAACGATGAGGAGAAGCAGCGACTGCTCGATGGCGGGTTCGACGTCGAGCGAGTGCTCATGACGGGCGACCTGTGCGCGGGCAACGACGTGTTCTTCGCCGCGACCGGGATCACCGACGGGTCGCTGCTCCGCGGGGTGACCTACGACGAGGACGGGGCGCATACGTACTCGATGGTCATGCGCTCGAGGTCCGGAACGGTTCGCTACGTCGAGGCGCAGCACACCTTCGAGAAGCTCGAGGTCTTCACGGGCCGCGAGTACCGCCGCTAGCTGCGAAGCCGATAGACGCCGGTCGAGGTCTTCTCGATCTCGTCGGTGCGGACGCCGTCTGCGAGGGCC
>DASUQY010000211.1:0-2232 GCA_036280315.1 Actinomycetota bacterium | reverse complement strand
TCCACCAAACGGCGCTTGGCGAGCGAGAGGTAATGGCCGTCCACGACGTCGCGAACGCTGCTCCACGCAGTCCCGAGCATCTCGGCGTTTGCCGGATACCCCGGATGCGTCGATAGGCCCGACAGCACGCGCACGTTCGTGTTCACGGACCGTGCGAGCAGGGCGGTCTCCAGCACGAACGCGCGATACACGTCCGGCTCGTTCTGCAGCCGCTGGGCCTGTGTCTCGTAGACGTCCGCGCCTGCGGCACACACGTCGACGATGCCCGAGCGTAGGTATGCGTCCTCGCGCGACTCGCCAGGCTCTTGGGCGTGACGACTCCCCGGTACGCACACGAGGTTTGGATGCGGCGTGACCGCGACGGAGAATCCGTTCGCGCTTGCGAGTGCGCAGAACTCCTCGATGTACCGAACCGGGTCGAGCCGTTCGTGGAGCGGGGTCTTGTCCCACGCCTCCGGGTCGTACATGACGAGCGTGACGTCGTCAGGGATCGCGCCGCTCCGAACGTCCTGCGCGAACGTCTCGTAGCTGGCCCACGCGCGCCCGTGCGTCGCGCCGGGCCATCCGCCGAGCGCGACCGCGTCGGTCGACCCGAACACGCGGTCCGCCACGTCGCCATCGAGGGCCGCGATCGCGCGGATCGAACCCGTTGCGGTCATCCACAGCTGTCTCATGGAGATGACAGACTACGGCGATGAACGAGACGCCTCGCGACCGCGACGAAGCGGACGCAGCCGATGAGGCGCTGGAGTCACGAGACGACGTCTCGAGTGATCCGGCGGTGCCCGAAGCCGATGCGCTCGAACAGGCCGCCGACGCCACACGCCGAAGCGAGGACGATGACCCCTCGGTGGGGGATCGTCCCGAGGCGGACGCGCTCGAGCAAGCGCGCGGTGCCGGCGGCGACGACGACGAAGAACGGCGCTAAACGCGGCGGGCTGCCGGATCGGTCAACGGTCCGTCGAGCAGGGGTCGCGTCCTTCGCGGACGGTCGGTACCATCGGACCAGCGCATCCCTGGAACGTCACACCCCGCGGACGCCGGGCCATCGCCTAGGAGGAACGCCATGACGATCGTCAAAGCCGCATTGCTCCAGACCGACTGGTCGGGCGACCAGGAGTCGATGACAGACAAGCACGAGGAGGCCGCCAGGGAGGCCGCCGCCCAGGGCGCGCAGGTCATGTGCTTCCAGGAGCTCTTCTACGGGCCGTACTTCTGACAGGTCCAGGACGCGCAGTACTACAGCTACACCGAACCGATCCCGGAGGGGCCGACGACGAAGCGGTTCCAGAGCGTGGCGAAAGAGCTCGGCATGGTCATGGTGCTGCCGATGTACGAAGTCGTGCAGTCCGGGCTGTACCACAACACCGCCGCGGTGATCGACGCCGACGGCACCTACCTCGGCAAGTACCGCAAGCAGCACATCCCGCAGGTGAAGGGGTTCTGGGAGAAGTTCTACTTCGCGCCGGGAACGGGCGGATATCCGGTGTTCGAGACCGCCGTGGGCAAGGTTGGCGTCTACATCTGCTACGACCGTCACTTCCCGGAGGGCTGGCGGATCCTCGGGCTGCACGGCGCGGAGATCGTGTTCAACCCGTCGGCGACACACCGGGGACTCTCCGAGTACATCTGGCGGCTCGAGCAGCCCGCGGCCGCAGTGGCGAACATGTACTTCGTCGGCGCCATCAACCGCGTCGGCATCGAGCCGCAGCTCGGAGAGAACGATTTCTACGGGCAGAGCTACTTCGTCAATCCCGAGGGGCAGTTCGTCGGCGAGGTTGGTGACGCGTACAAGCCAGAGCTGATCGTTCGGGACCTGGACCTCAACAAGATCCGCGAGGTGCGCGATCGGTGGGCGTTCTACCGAGACCGCCGGCCCGACGCGTACGAGCCGATCGTCGCGCGGTAGGGGCGATCCATGGACGTCGGCGTCGTTCTCCAGACGACACCACCAAGCGCGCGTGTCGTCGACCTGGCCAAGAAGGCGGAGACGTACGGGTTCAGTCACGTGTGGACGTTCGACAGCCACATCCTGTGGCAAGAGCCGTACCCGATCCACACGGAGATCCTGGCTAATACGCGCAACGTAGTGGTCGGGCCGATGGTGACGAACCCCGCCACGCGCGACTGGACCGTGACGGCCAGCGTGTTCGCGACGCTGAACGAGATGTTCGGCAACCGGACCGTGATCGGCATCGGGCGGGGGGATTCCGCCGTGCGCGTAACGAACGG
>DASUQY010000210.1:0-2828 GCA_036280315.1 Actinomycetota bacterium | reverse complement strand
CGAACGCGTCCTGCACCAGGTCCTCGGCTAGCGCGCGTTCACCCGTCAGGAGGAACGCCAGGCGGGTCGCCTCCGGCGCGTGGACACGGAAGAGCTCCTCGAGTCTCCCGCCGTCGCTCCGTTCGGCTCGCGGACGTTCGGCAGTCACGACCATCTCACGCGCCAAGACGCGCAGGGTCCCGCCGAAGGTTCCACCAGCGCGGAGGTCGGGCCTACCAGCGGCCGCGGAGGCGTTCGGCCTCGGCGACGCGCTCGACGGCGATCTCGTAGCCCGTCTCGCGATGCGTGATGCCGCGTTCGTTGGCTCGAGCCAGCACCCGGTCGGTCGCGGCGTTCGTGATCTCGGACAGGCGCTGGTTCACTCGGTCCTCGCTCCATGCGTCGCGCTGGAGGTTCTGGATCCACTCGAGGTACGAGACGACCACGCCGCCGGCGCTCGCCAGGATGTCCGGGATCACCGTGACGCCGCGCTCCTTGAGCAGCACGTCCGCCTTCGGCGTGATCGGGTAGTTCGCCACCTCGAGGACGAGGTTGGCCCTGACCGAATCGGCGTTGTCCTCCCGGACGTGCTCCTCCATCGCGGCCGGGACGAGAACCTCGCAATCGAGGCCGACGACGTCCTCCCCGTCGATGATGTCCGCGTTCTTGAACCCGACCACGCTCCCCGTCGAGCGCTTGTGCTGCAGCACGGCGCGCGGATCGAGTCCCTCGGGGTTGTGGATCCCGCCGCCCGAGTCCGAGACCCCGATGATCCGGTAGCCGACCTGCGTGGCGAGCGTGGAGAACCACCACCCGGCGTTGCCGTATCCCTCGACGGCGATGCGGATCCGGTCGCGCGACCAGCCGCGATGGTGCGCGATCCGGTCCAGAGCGAACAGCGCGCCACGTCCCGTCGCCTGCTCACGCCCCAGCGAACCGCCGAGCGCGATCGGTTTGCCGGTGAGGGCGGCCAGCGCGTCGCCGTCGCCGGAGACGCGCCGGTACTCATCGGCCATCCACGCCATCTCTCGTGGTCCGGTGTTCACGTCCGGTGCCGGGATGTCGATCCGGGGTCCGATCACCGGTGCGATCTCGCGGATGAACGAACGAGATACCCGCTCGAGCTCGCCTTCCGACAGCCGCTTCGGATCGACCCGGACGCCGCCCTTGCCGCCGCCGTACGGGATGTCGACGAGCGCGCACTTCCAGGTCATGAGCGCCGCGAAGCACTGGAACTCGTCCACCGAGACCGACGGATGGAACCGCAGGCCGCCCTTGTACGGACCGCGCGCGTTGTTGTGCTGGATCCGCCAGCCCGGAAACGTGCGGATCTCGCCGTCGTCCATGGCCGCCCGGACCTGGACCTCGGTCTGGCGCTGGTGAGTTTGCAAGAGGGCCCGGACGCCATCGTCGAGCCCGAGACGCTCGGCGGACGTCTCGAAGAACGCCTGCACGGCCTCGAAGGCGTCCGTCTGCACTCACCCCTTCCTACCAGGCAATTCTGTCACTCTGCAGGGTCAGGCGCTCGGGCCGCCGGCCGCCGGCTGCGTACACTCGGCTCGTGAGCGTCTGGGTAGTCCTTTCGGCCGTGCTCATCGGAGTGGTGATCGCCTGGGTGGGGTTCACCGCGTTGCGCGCGGCGTCGGGCGTCGGAGCGCGGCCGCGCCAACCGGCCGGGGTTGAGGACGTCGAGGATCTCGACGTCTTCCTGGTGTGTCGAGAGTGCGGAACGGAGTTCCGCGTCACGCGGCTGGGTGAGCTTCAGGTGCCCCGGCACTGCGGCGAGCCGATGGCGGTCGTTCGGCGGCCGGCCGTGACCTGACCGGGTCCTGCTCTCCCCGACCTTCCCAGGAATCGAACACGGGGCCTGGCTTTTCAACAGTCTCTCCACAGCCCGCCGGTGCGCGACCCTACTAGCGCCAGTTCGTCGCGGCGATGAACCCCACGGAGACGATGCCGAGCCCGACCCACAGCCAGTGCGGTTGATACTCGCCGGGGAGGAAGTTCATGTAGTTGAGCACGATGACGGCGATCCCCACGACGATCAGACCGAGAACGAGGTAGCCGTACCAACGCGGGCTTGCCTTCGGCCGCTTCCGCGTCGGCGGGGGCGCGTAGGGGCGGGAGGTGCGGCGCTGACGCTGGCGAGACTTGGGCATGATCGGGCGATGTTACCCGCCGGGTTCGAGCCGGAGGATCGTCACACCGCCGGCGTCGCGCGAGACCGGCGCAGGCCTGAGCTTGCCGGAGACCCACAGCGAAGCCTGGTCGTTCCACTGCGGTGATACCGGATTCCCGGACTGACCGGTCGGCAGCACGGACCGTGCGCGTTCGACGTCAGAGAGGTCCGCGACCAGTCGCCACGACGGCGCGACGACGACGTCGAACCCGAGCCGCGCGTCGAAACTGGCCTGAAGGACGGTCTGTTCGTCGCCGCCGAGCTCGTGCTCCGCACCGACGAACAGCGTCCCTAGACCCGGCATCCGCGCGAGCGGGTGGGCGAACCGGACGCGATGAAGAGCTCCCCATCGCCACGCCGCTCTGTCCGAACCGAGATCATCCTGGAGGAACGCGAGCGCCTCGCGGAGCGCGACGCGGAGGAGCTCGGTCCAGCTCGAGTAACCGGCGATCCACTTCGGAACGTCGCCCTCGAGGAGCACGGCGAGCGCACGACAGACGAACGCCTCGCGCCGTGCGGAGTATCGGTCGTGCGCCGCTCGGTTCGTCTCCGCATCAAGGACGATCCAGGCGATCCGCGACAGCCAAGCGTTGTACACCGCCGCTGCGGCGGAGTCCGCCCGCTGATCGCCCTTCCACGCGCGCAGCAGCTCGAGCGCCCACCGCTCGTC
>DASUQY010000209.1:0-4913 GCA_036280315.1 Actinomycetota bacterium | reverse complement strand
TGTTCTTCCTCGTGGCCGCCGTGCTGACCGGCCTCGGCGGCCTCGTGCAGATCAATCCGGTGTGGTTGTACGGACCGTTCGACCCGTCGCAGGTGACCTCGCCGGCACAGCCCGACTGGTACCTCGGGTGGCTCGAGGGCGCGCTCCGCCTGTTCCCCAATTGGGAGATCCGAGCGTTCGGTCTCGAGATCCCCGAGCCGTTCTTCCCCGCCGTGCTCGTCCCCGGGATCACGTTCGCCGTGCTGTACGCCTGGCCGTTCCTCGAGCGGCTGATGACGAAGGATCAGGCCGAACACCACCTGCTCGACCGCCCGCGTGACCGCCCGGTGCGAACGGCGTTCGGCGCCGGGACGCTGACCTTCTACGCGTCGCTGTTCGCGGCGGCGAGCAACGACCTCGTCGCCCACTGGTTCGAGCTCGACATCGAGACCGTGACGTGGTTCTTCCGCGTGCTCGTGTTGGTATTGCCGCCCGCCGTCGCGCTGCTTACGTTCCTGGTGTGCAGAGCGCTGCGCGATGCGGGCGACGTTCGACTGACCCACCTTCCGCTGTCGTCGGTGTGGCCGGGCGCGAAGTCGGCGCACCGCTGACGATCGCCGAGCCGTCTCGAGCGAACGGCTTTCATGGTCGCGTGATCGTGGCGACGACGGCGGAGTAATCGAGGTCGCCCGCGCCCTCGGCGTCCGCGGTCTCGTACCAGTCGAGCGTTCCACTCGCGACCCTGAGCGTTCGTCCGGCGCGCTGTGCCGCGTCCGCGACGAGCCGCATGTCCTTCAGCGCCAGCGCCAGCTTGAAGTTCGCGGGATACGAACCGCTCTCGACGTTCTCGCGCTTGCCCTTCACGGTCGTGCCGATCGGCGTCTCCGACAGCACGTCGAGCAGCACGGAACGGTCGAGTCCCAGCGCCTCGCCCAGCGCGAGCGCCTCTCCGAACGCCGCCATCGTCGCGCCGATCGTCGAGTTCGCGACGAGCTTCATCGCCGCGCCGGCGCCGAGATCACCGACGCGATGGATCGTGCCGAGCGATTCCAGGATCGGCATGACGCGTTCGAACGCCGTGTCCGACGCTCCGACCAAGATGATCAGCGAGCCGTCCGCCGCCTGCTGCACGCTGCCTCGAACCGGCGCGTCCACCATCTCGACGCCGTCCGGTAGGCGTTCGGCGATCGAACGAACCGCGTCGGGTCCGATGGTGGACATTTCGATCAACGTCTGACGTGGCTCGAGCGCCGTGGCAAGGCCATCGTGTCCGAACACGACGCGCTCCACCGCGTCGCGATCGGTGAGCATCGTGATCGCCACGTCGGCCCCCGCGATGGACTCGTCGGGCGCGCTGGCGATGCGAGCGCCGCGCAGTCCGAGCGGTTCGGCCTTCTCGCGCGTGCGGTTCCACACCGTCACCTCGTGATCCGCATCGAGCAGGCGGGCTGCCATCGGCGCGCCCATCTGCCCGAGACCCAGGAACGCGATCTTCGCCAATGTTCGCTCCTTCTAGTCGACAAGGTCAGTTTGTCGAAATGGCCACCAGTGCGCGCGCCGTCCCACGCCCAGACTGGGTACGTGATAGCGAGTGGATTCGGCGCCTCTTCCCGCGATCGGCGAGTACGGGCTGATCGGAGACACGCGGACGGCCGCGCTCGTCTCGTCGGCCGGTTCGATCGACTGGCTGTGCTTCCCGCGATTCGATTCGCCTCCGGTGTTCGGCAGACTTGTTGCCGGAAGCCTCGGAGGGAGCTTCGACATCGCGCCGTTCGAGGTACGCCAAACCGAACGCCGGTACCTCGACGATTCCCCGGTCGTCCAGACGACGTGGCGGACGGACACCGCCGAGGTGGTGCTCGTCGATGGGATGGTGGCAGACACCGCCGGTGCCCTTCTGCCGCAGGCGCTGCTCGTTCGTGAACTGGTGTGCCGTGGCGGATCCGCTCGCATCGGCGTGCGCTTCGACCCGCGGTACGGATGGGACGGCCAACGACCGAGAACCCGCCGCATTGCGGGGCGGCTCATGTGCATCTGGGGTCCCGTCGTCGCCACGCTCTCGACGGCCCCGGATCTCCAGCTGGAGCCGGGGATCGAGCGCATCATCCAATTGCGGGAGGGCGATCGGCTCACGCTCGCCCTGGGATTGGACGACCATGGTCCGGCCGTTCTCGTCGATGCGAACCGATCGCGGGGCCGCCTGCGCGACACGGAAACGTGGTGGCGTGAGTACGCCTCGCGGATGACGCCAGCCCTCGAAGAGTTTTCCTCGATGATCCGCCGGAGCCTCGTCACGCTCCGACTCCTGACGTACGCGCCGTCAGGTGCGCCGGTGGCGGCGCCGACCACGTCGCTCCCCGAGGTGCCCGGCGGCGCAGCGAACTGGGATTACCGCCACGCGTGGATCCGCGACGCGGCCATGGGCGCATCGGCCTTCCTGGCGTCCGGCTCGGCCCCGGAGCCCCGTTCGTTCCTGTGGTGGATGCTGCATGCGAGCCGGCGGACACGCCCGGAGCTGCGCGTCCTGTACGACCTGGCCGGCGGAGGGAACGTGCGCGAGCGCGATCTTTCTGGCCTTCCCGGGTATCGCGGCGCCGTCCCCGTCCGCGTCGGCAATGATGCCGCCGGTCAGTTCCAGCTCGACGCATACGGCTGGATGCTCGAGGCCGGATGGGACTACCTACGGCACACGAACGACCTGTACACGGAGACGTGGCGAGAGCTCCGGGGTCACGCCGACGTTCTCTCGGACAGGTGGCGCGATCCCGATCACGGCATCTGGGAGGAACGCGGGAAGCGCCGACACTACGTCCATTCCAAGGCGATGGCGTGGCTCGGACTCGATCGCGCCTCTCGGATCGCAGAGCGCCTTGGCGCGCCCGAACGCAAGCGCGCGCGCTGGCGGACGGCGTCGGATGCCCTCGCGGACGAGATCGTTCGCCGCGGCTTCGACGAACGGATCGGCTCGTACGTGCAGGCGTTCGATTCGACGGAGCTCGACGCGTCGGTCCTCGCGCTCGCGACGATGGGACTGGAAGGAGCGGGCTCGGATCGGATACGACGAACGATCGATACGGTCCGCCGAGAGCTCGGCGCGGGCGGCTCGCTGCTGTATCGGAAGCGTCCGGACGGAGAAGGCGCGTTCCTGCCGTGCTCGTTCTGGCTAGGCAGCGCCCTCGCGGCGACGGGACGTATCGACGAAGCGGGTGAGGTGTTCGAGCAGACGTGTTCGCTCGCCAACGACCTCGGGCTGTTCGCCGAAGAGATGGAGCCGGGAACGCGGGAGCATCTCGGCAACTTCCCGCAGGCGTTCACGCATTCGGCGCTCGTACTTGCCGCGGCCGAGCTGGCAGCCGCGGAGCAACAGCTCAGGGATCCAGGAACGTTCCCAGGATCGCTCCGAACACGACGTGCGCGATGAGGGCGACCGTAGGCGTCTCGCGACCGTAGTTGAGTAGCAGCAGTCCCGGCGGCTCGAGAACCGCATCGAGCGAGGGCCCGGCGCGGTCCGATGCGATCCTCGGATGGATCCCGGCCGTCACCGGCACGATCACGATCAACGCCGCGACGCCGTGCCACAGTCCGAACAACGCTCCGAGCCACCAGCTCGAGTAGTCGAGCGCCGTGAACGCGCCGGCGTACCCGAGCGCGAATATCTGTCCGTTGACGAGGTGCAACAGGAATCCGATGAACCGCGCTCGGTCGGGGCGATCGGTCAACAGTGTCCCGAGCATCAGCGGCAGATCCATCCGCGTGAACCCGGCGAGCTGTGCGGCAACCATGATCGCCGTCAGCGTGACGGTCGCCGCCAGGCCGAAGACCGCCCAGCCGCCCCAGTCCATCGTCAGTCCCTGAGCGCGCGGATGCCCAGCGCGGCGGTGACCGCGAGCGCAGCGCCGGTGAGGACGCGCTTGTGCTTCGACGTCCACAGCTGCGGGCTCGTCTCGATCGCTCGATCGCCGAAGACACCGTGCGAGCCGTGATCACCGTGGACCGGCTCGTACAGGTTGAACGGTCGATCGTGGTCGAGCGGCTCGTCGGTTTGCTGCGAACGGACTCCCGAGCGAGCGAGATAGCGTTCGAGGAGACCGGGAGCGAGCCGGTTGGCGATCACCGTGGCGACGGTCGACGTTCCGACCCACATCTCCCGTCGGGGATGCTCGAGGATCCAGGCGATCGCGTCGGCCACGATCTCGGGCTGGTAGATGGGCGGGACCGGCTGCGCCTCGTTCGGCAGGAACGACTTCACCCAGCGGAACTGAGGCGTGTTGAGCGCTGGCGCGTGCACTTCACAGATTCGGACACGGCTCTTTTCGTCGAGCAGCTCGGTCCGGATGGACTCGGTGAATCCCTGGATCGCATGTTTCGCGCCGCAGTACGCCGCCTGCAGCGGAATGCCGCGATAGGCGAGAGCCGAACCGACCTGGACGATCACGCCCCGGTTGCGAGGGCGCATCCGATCGAGCGCCGCTCGTGTGCCGTGGACGTATCCCAAGTACGTCACCTCGGTCACACGCCGGAAGTCCTCGAGCGGCGTATCCACGAACCGTCCGAACACCGCCGTCATCGCACAGTTGACCCACGCGTCGATCGGGCCGAGGTCACGCTCGACGGCGGATGCAGCGTCGAACACCGCGTCCGCATCGGAGACATCCACCGGAAGGACCAGCGCCCGAACGCCGGCACGTTCGACCTCGTCGGCGGCCGACTTGAGCCCGTCCTCGCCGCGCGCGAGAAGTCCGAGCGACCACCCGCGTTCGGCGAGGGCGCGTGCCGTCGCCCGCCCCACCCCCGCGGATGCACCGGTCACCACCGCGATCCGGGCGCCAGGGGGCTCGCTGACTCCAGATTCGTGCACGGTGGCGATATACCCAGGCGCGCTCGACGCGCATCCTGAGCCTCGTCCGCTCGATCCGGTCGTCCCGCTTCCGGCC
>DASUQY010000208.1:0-3130 GCA_036280315.1 Actinomycetota bacterium | reverse complement strand
CTCCCACTCGAACCCGTCTGAGCTGCGGCCCGAGTGGACGTTCATCACGCGCTCGGTGTCGTCGACGCGGAACACGCCCGCGAAGCCGGAGCCGAACGGGACCACCGCGGAGTTGAAGATGCTGTTCGCACGCGGGATGAGGTCGCGCGAGATGATCGGGTTGCGGCTGGAGCGCCAGAGAACTTCGTTCTCGCCTGCCGGCCTGTTCTCCCAGGGAACGTCGGCGGGCACCGGTTCGGCCGCAGTCTCGGCTCCGAGCCGGGTCATGAACCAGCCTCGTTTCCGTCCAGCGCGGCAAAGTGGCCGGGCTCGACCTCGACGAGCTCGATGCGGCCCTCGGCCTGGACGAGTTGACCGCCGCCATTGCTGGGCGCAGGAGACGCACCGACAGTCACGTCGACGTCCTGCCACTTCGTGTGAAGTTGCGGTACGGAGGCGAGGAGCGTCTTCGTGTACGAGTGGACCGGGTTGCCGAAGACGAGCTCGGTCGCGCCCAGCTCGACGACGTTCCCGCGACGCAGGATCATCGTCTTGTCGCTGATGTAGTTGCCGAGCGACAAGTCGTGCGTGATGAAGAGAATGCCCAGCCCGCGGGACTTCAGGTCTCCCAGTAGGTTTAGGACGTCGATGCGGGTCGAGGCGTCGAGCATGCTGATGATCTCGTCCGCCACCAGCAGCCGGATGTCGAGCATCAGCGCGCGCGCGATGAGCATGCGCTGCAGCTGGCCGCCGCTCAGCTGATGGGGGTACTTTCCGAGAACATCTCCTGGATTGAGGCTCACGGCGTCGAGCGACTTCTCGAGCTTCGCGTGCCAGTCGGCGGCGCCGAGCTCGGAGAAGTACTCGTTGCGGAGCATCGTGAACACCCGGTCAGCCTTGAAGATCGGGTTGTACGAGCTGAATGGGTCCTGGAAGACACCCTGCACGTCGGCGTAGTACGCCTTGAGCTCCCTCCCGCCGAGCGTTGCGATGTCCACGCCGTCGAAGACGATGTTCCCGCGGGTGACCTTGAGGAGACGGAGGATCATCTTCCCGATGGTCGACTTGCCGCTGCCGCTCTCGCCGATGAGGGAGACGACCTCGCCGGGATGGACGTCGAAGCTGACGTTCTGGACCGCAAGGAGTTCGCGGCCGCCAAAGGCTCCGACGCGATACGACTTGCAGCAGGTCTCCACCTTCAGCATCAGGCTGTCGCCTTCCAGCACGCGGCCGCCTGACCGGGCGCCACCTCGATGAACGGCGGCTCTTCGGTGCACTTCTCGAACGCGAGTGGGCACCGCGTCCTGAAACGGCAGCCCGACGGGGGCTCGAGCAGCGACGGCGGACGGCCGGGGATGCCGCTCAGCCGCCTCTCCGCGTATCGCACGCCCACCTCGGGAAGCGACGCGAGGAGCATCCGCGTGTACGGGTGTGCTGGTGCGTGGACGACCGTCTCCGCCGGCGCCTTCTCGGCGAGCTTGCCGGCGTACATGACGAGAACGGTGTCGGCGATCTGGTACAGGACCGAGAGATCGTGCGTGATCACGATCATGCTCTTGACGAAGCCACGGTCGCGGAACTCCACGAGCAGCTCGGATACGGCTCGCTGCGTCGAGACGTCGAGCGCCGATGTCACCTCGTCGGCGATCAGCAGCGAGGGATCGAGCAGGGATGAGAGCACCATCACGACACGCTGCTTCATTCCTCCCGATAGCTCGATTGGGAATCGCTCCAGTACGTCCTCGGGCAGACCGACGAGCTTCAGACGCCGTTTGAACTCGTCTGCCACGCCGTTCAGCGGGATGTCCCGAGATGCGAGGAGCTCCGTCGCCATCCTCCCGATCTTCCGAGTCGGATTCAGCGCGCTGAGCGCGTACTGGGGGATGATCGAGACGTCCTTGAATCGGTAAGGGTTCATCTTCCTGTCGTCCCAGACCGGAAGTTCCTTGCCGTCCAGCTCGACGCGGCCGTCGACGTACCGCATCCGCGCGTCCATACGGACAAGGCTCTTGCCGAGCGTCGACTTGCCGCAGCCGGACTCACCCGCGAGTCCCATGATCTCGCCGTCGGCGATCTCGAAGGTCGCTCCGTCCACCGCCTTCACGTCGCCGCGAAGCGATTGGTAGTACACCGTCAGTCCGTCGACTTTGAGGCTCACGTCACTTCTCCCGGAGCTTGGGGTTGAAGATCTCGTCCAGCCCCACGTTCATCACGTACAGGCCGCCGACGATCGCGATGATCCCGATTCCCGGTGGCACGAACCACCACCAGGTTCCGAGGAGCAGCGCGCTCGACAGAAACGCGTTGTTCATCATCAGCCCGAGTGACATCGACGCGGACGGCCCCAAGCCGAGGAAGTCGAGGGAGGCGCCGATGAGGATTGCGCCGCCGAACAGGAGGATGAACATCATGAGCAGGTACGAGCTCATGTTCGGCGCGATCTCCGTCGTGATTATCTGCCTCGTCCCCCGCCCGCTCAGCCGCGCAACGTCCACGAACTCCCGCGTCTTCAGCGAGAACGTCTGCGCTCGGACCGCGCGCGCGGCCCATGGCCACGACGTCAGCCCGATCAGGATCGCCTCGGTCGCGTAGCTGTGGACGTTGATGTACGCGGCGACGATGATGAGGATCGCCAGCGTGGGGATGACGAGGACGACGTTCGTGAGCATGTTCAGGACGTCGTCGACCCAGCCTCCTCGATAGCCGGCCGTGAAGCCGACCGCGGCGCCGAGGAGCCAGGCGATTCCCCCGCCGAGGACTCCGACGAGGAAGGCCGCTCGCAGGCCGAAAACGAACTGGGCGAACACGTCCTGACCGAACGACGTCGTCCCGAACCAGTACTCCGAAGACGGTGGCTGGTCCGTCGGCCCGGTGAACTCGAACGGCGTGTTCTCCGTGAGCAGTGGCCCCACGAGTGCGAGCACGAAGAACGCGAGCACGACCACGAGGCCCACGACGAACTTCCAGTTCCGGAGCGCGAAGTAGCGGAACTCCGATCGGCCTCGCAGCGGGGTCGCGGCCAGCGGCCTGCCTCCTCCGGGCGCCGTGGTCGCCGTGGTTTCGAGGGACGGAGCGGGCGCTCCGGTCGGCACGACTGCCGCATCGCGGTCCGAGACCGCCATCACGCGCCGCCCTGCATCCCGACCCGCGT
>DASUQY010000207.1:0-6363 GCA_036280315.1 Actinomycetota bacterium | reverse complement strand
GAACAGCCGGATCCCGTTTCGCTCGCGCCGACGAGGCACGCAACGACTCCTACGAAACGTCGACGACGATCGTCTTCAGCTCGGTGAGCCGCTCCATGGAGAAGCGACCGCCGACGCGGCCGACCCCGCTCGCCGAGCCCGAGCGCCCGCCGAACGGCAAGTGCGACTCCCAGTAGTTCGTTCCCTCGTTCACGTTGACCCAGCCCGTCCGGACGGCCTCGGCATAACGCAGTCCGCGTCGGAGGTCGCGAGTGAAGATCGCCGAGAGCAGTCCGTACGACGACGAGTTGACGATGGCGATCGCCTCGTCCTCGGAGTCGATCGCCGAGACCGGAACCACAGGCCCGAACGTTTCCTCGCGGGCGATCTCCATGTCGTCGGTGACACCGTCCACCACGGTCGCCTCGAAGAACAGGTCGCTTCCGTGCTGCGGCGCGCGCTTGCCGCCGACCGCGACGTTCGCGCCGCGCGACGCGGCGTCCTCCACGTGCCGTTCGGTCTTGTCGGCGACGCCGGTGTTGTTCAGCGGGCCCATCGTGGTTTCGTCCTCGAACGGGTCGCCCAGTCGGATCCGTGCCGAGATCGCCTCGCCGAGCCGTCGCACGTACTCGTCGTGCACGTCTCTGTGCACGAGCACACGCTCTCCGGCGGTGCAGCTCTGTCCCGCGTTCAGGAAGCAGGCCGAGAGCGTCCCCTCAACCGCGCGGTCGAGATCCGCGTCCTCGAGGACGACGAGCGGTCCGTTGCCGCCCATCTCGAGCAACAGCTCCTTGCCGGCGGCCCGCTCGGCAACGCGGCGCCCAGTGGCGATCGAGCCGATGAACCCGACGGCGTGCGTTCCTTCGTTGGCGGCGACCTCGTCGCCAACGACGGGACCGGGACCGGTGACGAGGTTGAACACGCCGGGTGGGAGGTCCGCCTCGGCGATGCACTCGGCGAGCTTCACCGCGCAGACACTCGTCGTCGGTGCGGGCGCGAGCACGACCGCATTCCCGTAGGCGAGCGCCGGCGCGACGATCTCGGCCGGCATCGTGTACGGCCAGTTCCACGGACTGATCACGCCGACGACGCCGCGGGGAACGCGCTGGACCAACACGCGCTTGTTCGCGTCGACGGACGGCGGCAACAGGCCGTCCGCGCGAACCGCGTCCTCACCAGCCATGGAGAAGTAGACGATCAGCTCCTCGACCTCGTCTCGCGCCTCCGCGACGAGCGGCTTGCCCTGATCCAGCGCGAGCGTTCGAGCGAGGTCGTCGCGGCGCGCCTCGATGGCGGCGCCGATCCGCCCCATCGCGGCCGATCGGTCGAACGCGGACATCGCCGCCCATGTGGGCCACGCACGGTTCGCACCGTCGATCGCCTGGCCGACGTCCTCGCGCGTGCCCTGGGGAACCGTTCCGATGACCTCGCCGGTGGACGGGCTCGTCGCGTCGAACACGGCTCCGGACTCCGACCCCGTCCACGCGCCGTCGATGAACATCGAGTACTCGTCAGCCATGGCTCACCTCACACTCCCACCAGACGCGAAGGGCGGTCCGAAGACCGCCCTTCGCACCGGACCAACCCGAGGCTACTCGACCGGGATCTCCCGGTGGATCGCGCTGAGGTTGATGCCCTGGCTCCGCCGCACGAACCACGCGACCACATAGATCACAATCGCCAGCCCGTACATCGCCGCCATGAACCACAGCGACGTCGAGTTGTTCACCGCGTACAGGTCGTTGGTGAACCAGTGATACAGGTTGAAGCCGAGGAACAGCGCCGTGATCGCGCCCGTAATGGTGATGAGCGGGATCCCCGCAACCTTGTACCGGGCGATCGGGGAATTCTCGTACAGCCGCTTCTTACGGTACGGAAGGATCATCGCCGCGATCGACGTTCCGAAGAACGTCACTGCGATCACCAAGGTCGCATCGAGGATGAACGTGGCGAAGTCCGACGTGTACGCGTACAGCCAGCTCACGACGATCGACGGGACGAGCATCAGCAGCAACGCCCAGTACGGGACGTGCCGTCTTTCGGACACGTCGGCGACCTTCTCCGGGAGGATGCGGTCGAACGCCGCGGCGAAGATCACCCGCGTCGACGACAGGAACAGTGTCCCGGCCCACCCGAGGAACCAGGCGCCGAAGACGAGCACGATGATCGCCTGGATGGCCTCATTGTGGAAGTAGAAGCTCGCCAGCATCGGCGGGTACGACCAGATGGGGATCGCCGCGTCGCCGAACCCGTACACGGTCGCCCAGTAGTTGAGGTTCGCCGCGTTGAAGAACTCCCATCCGAAGAACTTCGCGGAGAGCAGGACGAACACGAACGCTATGGCCACCGTCACCCACAGGCCCCACATCATCCCGCTCATGACGCGCCGGAAGTCGCTGGCGCCGCGGACCTCGCCGTATAGGGTGGCGCCCCAGTTCGGCCACAAGATCCAGAAGCACAGGAACGGGATCAGCAGCAGTGAGTCGCCGAAGAACGGGGTGAACCCGAGGTCGGGGACGATTGGCCCCGCGTTGTTCGTCTGACCGAGCTCGATCGTCTGCTGGTACGCGTTGCCGCTCGCACCGAACAGGTTCGAGGCCTCCTGGTTGAAAGCGCTCTCGAACCCGCTGCGCGAGCCAAACAGCATGACCAGGAAGATGACCGCGAGGCCCGCGAGGCCCAGGTAGAAGCAGAACTTCTGGATCTTTGCGTAGCCCTCCATCCCCAGTGAGACGAGGACGGCCGCGAGCCCCACCGTCACGATGGCCACGGTGAACAGCCCGATGTCCTTGGCCAGGAAGTCGGTGAGGCCGTCGAGTCCCAGCACCGCCGCCAGCGGCTGGAACACCTCGACGTTCAGGATGTTCGCGTAGACCGGCGCCCAGTACCACAGGATGAACCACCATCCCGTCACCGCCAGCACGAACGCGATGCCGCCCCCGAGCACGCGGCTCTGCCAAACGTAGTCGCCACCGGCCCGCGGCATGACGGAGATCAGCCCCGCGTACGTGACCACGAGGAACGTGACGAAAACCCCGGAGATCAGCAGCGCCGGCAGGATCTGACCGCTCGGTACGAACGCCAGCACGGAAAACGCGAAGAACAGGCCGAGCGTGACGAAGTTGACCGACATGAAGCTGTACAGGAACGCGTCGAACTTGGACCATCCCTTGACGAGGCCCGTGGCCTTTCGCAGGAACAGGCCGGGTGCTTCGCTCACAACCGCCATCGACCGGACCCTCCTCTCCGTCCCGACGGATCAGCCGTTCACGAGCTGGTAGTTCTTGATCTTCCTCTTCTTGGCGTCGATGTTGACGATCGCCGCCTGCAACACCCCTTCCTCGTAGGAGCTCCCGGGATTCAGCGCCAGCGTTCGTCCGATCCGGGCCGACCCCTTGCTCTCGTGTATGTGGCCGTGGAGCGACAGTAGCGGCTGATGCGCTTGGATCGCGTCCCGCACCGACGTCGAACCGACCGGCCGGATCGCCTGACCTCCCGAGACGTACGTCAGGTCGGCGTTCAGCGCGGGCGCGTTGTCGAGCTTGGAGCCGTAAGGCGGTGCGTGGAAGTTGAAGATCGTCGAGTCCGGATCGCTCGCGTGCTCGAGCGCGCGTTCGATCCGCTTGGCCAGCTCCGGTTCCTCGGCCTCGCGAAACGTGTTCCACGGCGTCGGGTTCGTCCACCCCATCGAGATCATCGTGAACCCGTCGAGCTCGATCGGATGATCCTCGTCACCGGTCTCGACGATCTCCGCCCGAGCGAGAACGTCGTCGATCTCGAACATGTCGTCGTTCGCCGGGCAGGCGATCGCCCGGATTCCCGTCCCCGCGAGTCGCTCCTCGGCCATGGCGATCCAGCGCTCGGTCCCCTCGATCATGACCTCCTTGAAGCGCTTGTCGACAAGATCCTCGTCCTCCTGCAACGCGACGTACTCTTGGTCGGACACGCGGATCGGGTAGTACCCGCGGTTCATGACGCGCTTCTCGAACTCGACGATCTCGGACTCGGACTCGAGCGTCTCGCGGTGGTCCTGCAGCGACGCCTCCCAGCTGCCGTTGGAGCGCTGGACGATCGGGACCATGGCCTTCCCGGTAACGTCGCCGCCGAGAACGACCACGTCGGCCTGGTAGAACTCCCCGGCGTTCAGGAACTTCTTCCAGCAGATCTCCGAGCCGTGGAGATCCGTGACGTAGAAGATCTTGGGCATCTCTCCCGTCCTCAGCGGCAATCTTGGTTGGGACGGGCGACGAGCGCAACCGAGGTTGCGGGCGTCGACAACCGCTCCTCCCAGGAGGCCACGTTCGGTCGCTGAGCTCGTTCACCGCTCGAGCCCTCGGCTCGCCGGCTAATGCCCGACCTCCTCGGGAAGGTCGTACCACTGAACCCGGTCTCCGACGCGGGCCCTGACCTTCCACTTCAGACCCTTGGGGACGGCGTCGGCGTGCTTGCGGAGCGCGACCGCCTGGTCGATCGGATCGAAGTCGCACCCCGGCGGGACGAGCCGCGCGAGCTCGCCCCGAGCCAGCTCCACCACCCGATCGAGGTTGCCGGTCGTGGTCCGCCACCATCCCCAATCGTCGGCGACGACCTTGCCGAACCGCGCGAGCCCGATCGTCTCCGTCTCGTCGCCGTCGCGAACCTCGTAGCACGACAGCAGGTAGATGATGTCCTGCACGTCCTTCTCGTTCTGCTGCACGACCTGGAGCTTTGTGAGCAGGAGGTCCGTGACGTCGAGCGTCAGACGCATCCGATCGATCCGGTCGCCGAAGTCGAGCACGTGGCACATCCGCAGCTGATCCATGACCACATCGGCCGATGTGCCGTTGGCCGCGGTGAAGAACATCTGCCGGTGGCCGTGCATCGTGTTGAACTGCCGGTCGCCCTGGAACCCCCTGCTGAATAAGAACTCCATCACCGGTTTTTTCGCGGTGGAGACCGACGCGAAGTCCATGTCCTGATCGTTCCGGACCCGAGGAGCGCACGTGTGCTGGGTCAGGTAGCGCACCGCCTGGCCGCCGATGAGCTTCAGGGGGACACCCTCACGATTCGCCGCCTGGGCGGCGTCGATCGCGGCGCCGTACGCGTCGCTCGAAGCGCCCATCGACCAGCACGATAGCGCTGATCGGCACAAACGGCGTTCGACTAGCATCGGGAACGAACGTGACGATCTACGACTTCGTCATCGTTGGCGGCGGCTCGGCCGGGTGCGCGCTGGCGAATCGACTCAGCGCCGACCCGTCCAACCGCGTGCTCGTCCTCGAGGCCGGACGGTCCGACTACCCGTGGGACGTGTTCATCCACATGCCGGCGGCGCTCACGTACCCGATCGGCAGCCGCTTCTACGACTGGAAGTACGAGTCCGAACCGGAGCCGTTCATGAACGGTCGTCGCGTGTACCACGCGCGCGGGAAGGTGCTCGGCGGCTCGAGCAGCATCAACGGGATGATCTTCCAGCGCGGCAACCCGCTCGATTACGAACGGTGGGCGGCCGAACCTGGCATGGAGACGTGGGACTACGCGCACTGCCTCCCGTACTTCAAGAGGATGGAGAACTGCCTCGCCGCCCCGCCCGACGATCCGTACCGAGGGCACAACGGGCCACTCGTGCTCGAACGCGGACCGGCGACTAACCCGCTGTTCGGCGCGTTCTTCCGGGCGGCGCAGGAGGCCGGCTACGAGCTCACCGACGACGTGAACGGCTACCGGCAGGAGGGATTCGCGCCGTTCGACCGGAACGTCCATCGCGGGCGCAGGCTGTCGGCGTCCGACGCGTACCTCGATCCCGTCCGGCACCGCAGGAACCTCGAGGTCCGCACCCGCGCGTTCGTCACGCGGATCCTGTTCGACAAGGCCAAGACGCATGCCCTCGGCGTCGAGTACTCACGTCTCGGCAAGCGCGAACGCGTTCGCGCCAACGAGGTGATCCTGTGCGGCGGAGCGATCAACTCGCCCCAGGTGCTCCAGCTCTCCGGCGTCGGCAACGCTCGCGAGCTCGGGGCACTCGGCATCGACGCGGTGCACGACCTCCCCGGCGTCGGCGAGAGCCTCCAGGACCACTTGGAGGTGTACGTCCAGTACTCGAGCAAGCAGCCGGTCTCGATGGCTCCGTACCTCAAATGGCGCTACCGGCCGTGGATCGGCTTCCAGTGGCTGTTCTTCCGGAAAGGACCGGGCGCAACGAACCACTTCGAGGGCGGCGGGTTCGTCCGCGGCAACGACGACGTCGCGTATCCGAACCTGATGTTCCACTTCCTGCCGATCGCGGTGCGCTACGACGGCTCGGCGCCGGCCGGCGGACACGGATACCAGGTGCACGTGGGGCCGATGTATGCCGACACGCGCGGCTCGGTGAAGATCAAAAGTGCCGATCCTCGGGTGCATCCG
>DASUQY010000206.1:0-7159 GCA_036280315.1 Actinomycetota bacterium | reverse complement strand
GGCGTGATCTTTCGGCGGGAAGCGAGGGTTCAGGGACTGACGACGGCGGCGGGCGCGTGGGCGGCGGCCGCCATCGGCATCGTGGCCGGCCTAGGCGCATACGTCGCGGCGGTGCTCACGACGGTCCTCGTGTTGATCATCCTCGAGCTCGATCAGATCCCGCTCTTGCGGAGGATGAGCGAACAGGCTGAGGCGGCAGCTTCGGCGAACCCGCGGGACCGCGATCACCACGAGGATCACCGCCCGCGCGAGCCGAACGACCGCGGGTCCTGATCCCGGCGATCTCGACCGCGCGAGCGAACACCACGTCGAGCATCGGCCGAGTGAGCCTCCTGGTGAACGTGTTCTGCTGGCTCGGGTGGAAGCTGCCGATCATCGTGAACGGACCGATCTCTGCCTCGGCGCCGTGCGCGAACCTCGGCCGCGGCCGCCGAACGTGACCGAGTGACCCGAGCGCCCGGAGCGTCCCATCCCAGGCGTACGCGCCGAGCGCGAGGACGACGCGCACGCGTTCGAGCGCGGCGATCTCGCGTTCGAGATACGGCAGACAGTTGTCCCTCTCCACCGGCGTGGGCTTGTTGTCGGGCGGCGCGCAGCGGTTCACCGCCGCGATGTACGTGTCGATGAGACGAAGCCCGTCGTCGCGCCGGCGCGACACGCCGCTGTTGGAGAGCCCGGCGGCGTAGAGCGCGGGAAAGAGGAAATCAGCCGACGCGTCACCGGTGAAGATGCGCCCCGTTCGGTTTCCGCCGTGCGCGGCCGGAGCCAGTCCGACGACGAGGATGCGGGCGTCCGGATCGCCGGAACCGGGGACCGGCCGCCCCCAGTACTCGTCGTCGGCGAACCGCGCGACTTTTTGGCTCGCGACGCGCTCGCGCCACGCGACGAGACGCGGACACCTGCGGCACTCGACGATGTCGGCCGTAACGAGGGCGAGCTGCTTTCGGGTCACAGGCGCACCGAGTCCCGATGCTACGGCTGCTTCGTGGGTAGGGGTTGCCATCGGCCGTCACGGTGGTAAACAAGACCCCTTCCCATGCCCGTATCGAAGCCTGTCGTTCGGATTGCGACGCGCATAACGCTCGTCGCAGCGGTCTCCTCAGCGCTGCTGGCCGGACTCCTGCCGCTGCGGGGACGCGCGGCGCCTCCCATCGTCGTGCGTACGGTCCCCGTCGCGATCGGCGTGCTGCAAACGGAGTCGTCCGCCCTCCGTACAGCAGATGGGATGCTGCGCGCGCGAACGACGACACGAACGGTGCCGACGGTCGTCTGCGCGCCGATGCGCGCGACCGGACTCGGCGTGACGTGGCATCAGTACGCCGGTGGCGACGTCGACACGCTGATCCGGACGCCGACAGCCGTCGGCGGTTGGTCGCCGCGCGTTCGTCTCGAGTCCGGAGACGAACCCGATCCCGGATCCCCCGACGCGGCCACGGGCACCCGGGGCACGTCGTTCCTGTGGACCGGTGGATCGCGCTGCGTGCGTCTGCGGCTGGAGCTCGACGCGGGCGTTCGGCTGTCGAATCTGTCGGTGGTCTTCGTCGACTCGTCGGGCGACGTGCCGTCTCCCGCCGGCTCGCTCGGCGTGGCGTCGGCGCTCGCGCGCGCGCCGAGGATCGTCACGCGCGACGAGTGGGGCGCCGATCCCGGCCTGATGAATTGCACGCCGCTCGTCGCGGACGAGGTACGCATGGGCTTCGTCCACCACACGGCCGGAACGAACAACTACACGCGAGACGAGGCGGATGACGTGATCCGCGGCGTCTACGCGTACCACACGAGCGGTCGTGGATGGTGCGACATCGGTTACAACTTCCTGGTCGACCGGTTCGGGACGATCTATGAGGGGCGTTCCGGCGGGACCGAGCTTCCCGTGATCGGCGCCGCGCAGGCGGGGTTCAACACCGGCGCGGTCTCCGTGTCCGTGATGGGGAACTTCCAGACCGCGCAGGTGCCCGACGCCGTCAAGCGGGCGCTGGTGCGACTGTTGGCGTGGCGGCTCGACGTCGCGCACGTCAACCCGAGCTCTCACGCGACGATGACCTCCGCCGGCGGCAGCACCACTCGGTACGACGCCGGCACCGTCGTCCGGCTGCACGCGATCTCCGGACATCGTGACACCGGCTTGACCGAGTGTCCGGGCGCGAACCTGTATCCGCTGCTGCCGTCGATCCGTGACCGAGTGGCGCGCCGCGGCCTGCCCAAGATCTGGAATCCGCGCCTGAACCACGAGCAGGTAACGGTGGGCGAACCGGTCAACATCAGGATCCTGGCCCGAGCCTCGGCAGAGCTCGACTGGTCGGTGACCGTCCTCGACCCGGCCGGAGCGCTCTTCGCGGATCTCGGAGGGCAGACCGCCGACGCGCTCGAGGTGATCTGGCCGCCCGGCGGTCCGCCGGCCCACCCCACGGTGCCGGGCCTGTATACCGTCCTGCTGAGCGCGACGGACGCGAGGGGAAGGGTTGCGCGCCCCGCCACTCTCTCGTTCGAGGTCGTGTCGGCTCTTTCGCCGTCTCCCTCGCCGTCCGTGTCGCCGCTCCCGTCTGCGTCGCCGTCCTGAGAATCGTCACCGTTCGCGCAGCACGTTGAGCGCCATCGCCGGATCGTTCGACGCGACCGCGTCGACCCCGAGGTCGAGGAACGTGCGCACGTCACGCGGGTCGTCGACCGTCCACGTCCCCAGCCGGAGCCCGGCTTCGTGAACGGCGCGAACGTACTCCTCGCCCTCGCCGGCGAGGGCCGACGCGTTGGGCAGCACCATGTCGTGGCCCGCGTCGACGGCGTGCGTGAGGGCGTCGCGCGGCGCGACCGCCTTCCAAACGAGGAACCCGGTCGGGACGCGGGGCGCCATCTGCCTCGACGACACGACGGACGACGGGTTGAACGAGACGATCAACACCGGGCCGTCGAACCCGGTCCGCTCGAGCTCGGCGTGCGTCTCGCGCACGATCGACTCCTGGTCGGCCTCGAATGCCGGCTCCCCGGGCAGGTTCTTGATCTCGAGCACGGCGCCGGCGCGCCCGCTCAGGGTCCCGAGCGCCGAGGCGAGCGTGGGGACGAGCTCCGGCGAATCGGAGGTGCCGGCGTTCAGCAATCGCAACTCGGCCGCGGTGAACTCGTGCACGGCGCCCGAGCCGTCCGTCGTTCGATCGACCGTCGGATCGTGCATCACGACGGCACGCCCGTCGCTCGAGAGCCGGACGTCGAGCTCGACGAGGCGGGCGCCGATGGAGATCGCTTCCTCGAACGCCGACAGCGTGTTTTCCGGCCTGGTCGACGACGCGCCGCGATGGGCGACGATCACCGGGAACGCATCGGCCGGGAAGCCGTGGTCGCGCACGAATGTCAGACGAGACTGGCCGGGCAGAGGTAATTGACCGGGCACTGCTCGCACAGCGGCCGTCGAGCGATGCACAACGCCCTGCCGTGGTCGATCAGCACGTAGGTGAAGTTGAACCACCGTTCCCTCGGGATCAGATGCATCAGGTCCCGCTCGATCTTGTCGGGATCCGACTGGTTGGTGAATCCGAGCCGGTTGCTCACGCGTTTCACGTGCGTGTCGACGGCGATTCCCTCGACCTTGCCGTACGCGTTACCGAGCACGATGTTCGCCGTCTTTCGCGCCACCCCCCGCAGGGTGAGGAGATCCTCCATCGTGTCGGGAACCTTGCCGTCGTAGACCTCGACGATGCGCCTGCACGCCTCGCGGATCGCCGTCGCCTTCTGGTTGAAGAACCCGGTGGACTTGATGTCCGCCTTCAGCTCATCCTCCGGCACGCGGAGGTAGTCCTCCGCCGTGCGGTACTTCTCGAACAGCGTCTCCGTCACCTTGTTCACGTTCACGTCGGTTGACTGCGCCGACAAGATCGTCGCCACGAGCATCTCGAGGGCGTTCGAGAAGTTCAGGGCGACCTTCGCGTCGGGGTAGGTCTCGGACAGGATGCGCACGATCTCGGGCGCGCGCGCTTCGATCGGGTCGTCCCGCGTGAGCTTCTGGGCGCTCACTCGTCGGTTCGATCGCTCATTCGGCGAAGCGGAGCGGGAGCTCGAACGCGTCGCCTTCGGCGAAGATGTTCCATTCCCCCTCGCGGAAGAGGTGGATCTTCTGCCGACCGACTACGTGCCAGGACGTGCCGTCGCCGATCATCGCGGTGTCCTCGTCCATGCCTACGAACATCTCACCGGGAGGAAGCGAGTCGACGATGAACGCGCCGGCGCCCGGAACCCACATGTCGACGATGTCCCAGTGCGGCGCGAACAGCACGTCGCGCACGAAGCCCAGCCCCGGCGCCCACACCGAATCGAGTTCGGTCGTGTCCGAGTCGTACGTCCGTTCCGTGAGAAACGCGACACCGGCGCTGCATCCAGCGAACGGTAATCCGCGGCGCATGGCGTCGACGAGCGCGCGCCAGAACGGGGTCTCTCGGAGGATCGCGGCAAGCCGGGCGGGGTTCCCGCCCGAGAAGAACACAAGCGAAGCGTCGTCCAGCCGCTCGACGATCTCGATCCGGTGTGCGTCGTCACGCGTCTTCAACGGCACGACCTCCGCGTCGATCCCGAGCGACGCGAAGTGCTCCAGGCCCCTGGCTCCCCAGGCGTCGAACGACTCGTCGCCCTCGTGCGCCGCCGCGGTGGGCAGCACGAGCGCCGGGCCACCCGGCTTCGCTGAGCGCTCCACCAGCCATCGCTCGACCGGCTCGGACCATGGCTGGAACTCTCCCGACCCGAGCAGCGCGAGGGCTCGTCCGGTCATGCTGCGCCGTCCTTCAGCTGGGCCGGACGGAGCTCCGCGTCGACCCGCGCGCCCAGCTCGGAAGCGACGTCGAGCAACGCGTCCAGATCCTCCGCTTCCGTCCGGAAGTTGACGATGCAGATGCGAAGGACGAAGCGCCCGTTCAGCACGGCGTTCGAGCAGAACACTCGCCCGTCGAGCTGGATCTCGGTGAGCAATCGCTCGTTCAGCTGGTTCAGGTACTCCTCTCGGCCGGGACCCCGGCCGAGCGACGGCGGCACGTAGCGGAAACAGGCGATCGACAGCGTGACCGGGGCCGTTGCCTCGAACTCCGGACGCTCGGTCGCCCGCGCGGCAAGGTACCGGGCAAGGGCGGCGTCGTGCGAGATGCGCGCCGCGTAGGCGCGCCAGCCGTGCGCGAGCAGCGACACCCACACCTTGAGCGCCCAGAAGCCCCGAGAGAACTGAGGGCCGTGCTCCATCAGGTCCAGGCCCCAGCCCGTGCGGTCCTTGTCGGCCCGGGTGTAGGTGGGGTGCACGACGAAGCTGTCGCCGAGGTGACGAACCTCGCGTACGAGGACGCACCCGCCCGAGTGGGGCGTGTAGAGCCACTTGTGCGGGTCGAACGCGATCGAGTCGGCACGCTCGATGCCGGCGAGTTGCGGGCGGAGATCGTCGGCGAGCACCGCAGGTCCGCCGTACGCGGCGTCGACGTGGAACCAGAGCCGCTCGTCGGCGCAGACGTCGGCGATCTCGCGCAGGGGATCGATCGATCCGGTCGCCACCGTTCCCCCGCTCCCGACGACGGCGATGGGGCGGACTCCGTGATCCCGATCGGTCTTGATCGCGTCGCGAAGCTCGTCCACCCGCATGCGGTAGGAATCGTCGACCGCGACGTGCCGCAACGCCGCCGTGCCCAGCCCGAGCATGTCAGCGGCCCGGTCGTTCACGACGTGCGCCTCGGCCGACTCGTAGATCGCGAGTGGTGGCCCGTCACGTACGCCGTCGCGCCTGATGTCCCAGCCGGCCGTCCGGTCACGCGCCGCCTTCAGCGCGACGAAATTCGCCATCGCTCCGCCCGAAACGATCAGCCCGCCCGCGGTGTCCGGCAGGCCGAATCGATCGGCGAACCAACGCGTGAGGTTGAGCTCGATCTCGGTGGCGGCCGGTGACAGACGCCACCCCCCGACGTTCGCGTTCAAACCCGCCGCGAGCAGGTCGGCGACGGCTCCCGGCACCGTCCCCGCTCCACTGATGTACGCGTAGAACCGAGGGTGGCCGGGGTACATCGAGTGCTCCAACACGACGTCGCGGAGGTACGCGAGCAAGTCGTCCTGGGGCATCGGTTCCACCGGCACGTCGACGGCGACCGCGGCGTGCACCTCTGCCTCGGTCACGCGGCGCGACACCGGCAGCGTCGGGAGTGATCGCAAGAGCTCTTCCCAGATTTCCGTCGCGCCGTCGGCGAAGGCTCGCGCCTTCGCCGCATCCCAATCGAGATCCCGGAATGGCTCGGGCGCCGTCGTCACCGCTTCTCCTCGCCGAGCCGGAAGGACTCCGTCGACATCTCGCGCCACCACACGTTCTCTCCCACGGCCTCGAAGATCGCGCCGACCTGGCTCTTGTGCTCCAGGATGGCCTTGACCTTCAGATCGTTGATGTCCGCGGGCAGTCGGTAGTCGATCGAGAGCTCACCGCGCGGAGTGACGATGGGCGTGCCGGGACGGAACACGTTGAACGGCTCCCAGATCGGCACGAACTCCTCGGCCCACTCCGGCGTCACGGTCGCATGGTGAACGGACGAGCCCGGTTTGCCTGCCTCGCGGAGCGCTTGCGTTGCCCACCTCGAGACGTCCTTGTGCGCGGCGTGATCCGTCATCCCGTCCGGCCCGAACGTGAGGATCGTGTCCGGCTGAACGTCGGCGACGATCTCCCGGACCCGCGCGTATCCCTCGTCGGGAAGACCGGTGTCCATGTCGATATCGGGGAGGTCGAGCCACGTATGCTCGTCGACGCCGAGGATGGCGAGGCATCGCTCGAGCTCGGCGGTGCGCACCCCACCCATGGTGGCGGAGGGCCAGCGCTCCTCGTCCATTGACCCGCCTTCGCCGCGCGTCGCGGTGACGCACACGACGCGCGACCCGTTCCGGACGGCTCTCGCCATCAATCCCGCTGCGAGGTACGCCTCATCGTCAGGATGGGCCCACACCCCGAGGATCGTTCCCAGCTCGTCCATGCGGTCCGCCGAATCCTAGTCATGGACGCGCCGGCGCGAAGCCCCGCGCCGGTTCGGCCGGAAGCGCTCAGCCCCGATCGGAGCGCTGGCGCTTTCCCCGGTGGTTCGGGAAGACGACCTCAGCGTGCTGCCAACACCGGTCGGTCGCGTTGTAGACGGAAAGGCGCGTTCGACAGCCGGGGTACGAGCAG
>DASUQY010000205.1:0-5539 GCA_036280315.1 Actinomycetota bacterium | reverse complement strand
GTGCTCCTGCCGCGACCGGCATCCCGGCTGCCGATCATGATCGGCTCGAACGGAGAACGACTCCTTCGCGCGACGATTCCACACGTCGACGCGTGGAACACGTGGTTCGACGACTACGGCAACGAGCCGTCGAGGTTCGCGTCGCTGAACGAACGCATCTCTTCGTTCGTGGTCGAGGCGGGACGCGAAGCGGCTGAGGTCACTCGGAGCGCGTGCGCGCTCGTCGTCCTCGACCGAGACGCGATGGAGCGGCCGATCCGTGACGGCGTGACGCCCGTAGAGGGATCGCCCGAACGCGTCGCACGGCACCTTCGCGAGCTCGCCGACGCCGGAGCGGACGAGATCATCCTCGTCCTGGACCCCATCACCGAACGCTCGATCCGCGCACTCGGTGACGTCGTCGCGTCCGTCGCCTGACCGCCGCTCCCCGCGGCTGCGGCGTAGCATCGATATCGGGCCGTTCGATGCCACGCATCCTCGCCGTCGCCGACGAACCGTTCCCCGGTCTCCCGGACGTGCTCCAGGCGCGTCCGGACGTCATCGTTTCGTGCGGCGACATCCCGTGGGACGACCTAGAACACATAGTGGACGCTGTGAACGCTCCGTTGTTGTTCGTCCCCGGGAACCACGATCCCGCGCTGACCCCCGCTCCGATCGCACTGCTCGGGCTGCCGACGATCGCGAACCCGCACTTCGTCGATCCCCCCGGGCCACGGGGCGGCTCGAACGTCGACGGCCGGGTCGAAGACGTCGCGGGCCTCAGGATCGCAGGACTCGGCGGTTCGATCCGCTATCGACCAGGCCCGAACCAGTACACGCAGACCGAGATGCGCCGGCGCGTACGCCAACTCCGCCGTCGGGTCGCATGGAGGACGCGTCGCGACGGACGACGCGTGGACGTCGTGATCGCGCACTCGCCGCCGCAGGGGCTGGGAGACCAGGACGACGGACCGCACGAGGGGTTCGACGCGTTCCACGACCTGATCGTGCGCCTGCAACCGAAGCTGTTTCTTCACGGCCACATCCACCCGTACGGGATCGTTCGACCAGACCGTCGTGTGAACGGGACGCGGATCGTGAACGTCGTGCCCTACAAGGTGATAGACCTCGACGCGTGAGCGAACGAAAGGACTACCAGAGCTCGTCGTTCCCCAAGGCCCGCCGGCAGGAGGCCTATCGCCGGCTCTCCACGGTCGCGAAGCGGCGCGAGCAGCGACCGCTCCTGTCGCTCGACGAGGTGTCGAGGCGCCTCGGCGCGCTCGAGCAGACGTACATCGGCGTGCGCCCGATCCCCGTTGACGAGGTCGTGGGGACCGTCAGCCGGGTGGACGACTTCGACCGTGATTTCCTCCCCAAGCGCTCGAAGATCCAGGAGCGGTGGCAGCAGGTCGAGGAGTCGTGGCCCGACGGCGATTTTCCCCCCATCGTCGTGTACGAGATCGACGGGCGGTATTTCGTCGTCGACGGCCACCACCGTGTGGCGATCGCGAAACAACGCGGCATCGAGATGATCGACGCCGAGATCACGCAGCTCCGGAGCCGCACCCCTCTGCCGGCCGACGCCGACGTCGGCAGCATCATCATGGCCGAGCAGGAACGGCGGTTCATGGAGGAGTCGGGTCTGGGGCGAGCGCGGCCGGGCGCGACGATCGAGTTCAGCCGGCCGCAGGGATACATCGAGTTGCTCGAGCACATCAAGATTCACGGCTTCCACCTGATGATGGAACGAGGAGAGGTTCGCTCACCCGAGGACATCGCGGCCGACTGGTACGACCGCGTGTACGTACCGACCATCGAGGCGATCGATCGCGAGGGCCTCGACGCGATGTGGCCGAAGGCCACCGACGCCGACTTGTTCCTGTGGGTCGGTCAGCGACGCCGCGAGCTGTTCCCCGACCGTCCCGAGGAACTCGACATCGAAGGGGCCGTGCGCGCAGCGCGGGAGGCGACGCCGCGTTCGAAGCGGCGAGTGTCGAGCGCGACGCGTCGCGTCACGAACCGCCTGCGGCGAAACGTCGACTGATCGAACCGGGGATGACCGGCCCGCTCGCGCTCGTCGGAGGCGACGAGCTGAAACCGGGGAACGAACCACAAGACGAGATCCTCGTCCGTGCCGCTGCGGGAGCACCGGCGTACGTGCTCGCGACGGCGGCCGGGCGGCAGCGCCCGGAGATCGCCGTCGCGAACGCGGTGCGATGGTTCGGCGCATTGGGCCTTCACGTCGAAGAGCTCCCGGCGCTGCGGAAGCGCGATGCGACTTCGCGCGCGAACGTCGAACGCGCGGTGGCGGGACGGTTCTTCTATCTGGTCGGCGGTGACCCGGGGCTCGTTCCGAGGACGCTCGCCGAGACGCCGCTGTGGGACGCCATCGTCACCGCTTGGCGCGGTGGCGCGGCGCTCGCCGGTTCTTCGGCCGGCGCGATGGCGTTCGGCGAGTGGACGTTGACCCGTGAGCGGATGCCGGGCGACGAGCGACGGCGCTACGGGCCGGCGCTCGCGCTCGTGCCGCGCTTGGCCGTGATCCCGCACTTCGACGGCTTCGGACACCGGTGGGTCGACTCGGCGCTCGCCGGCGCCGAGCACAACGAGGTCATCCTGCTCGGGATCGACGAACGGACAGCCGCGGTTCATCACGACGGAAAGTGGTGGGCGGTTGGCGAGGGCGCCGTCACGTTGATCACACAGAGCGGGCGCACGCGTTTCGACCGCGGATCGCCCATCGCCGGACTGCCGGAGCCGTCTCTCGCAGAGTGACGACCGCAGGGTGACGACGCGGCTCAGCGGATGGCGCGGTACGGCTGCGCCTCGATAGGCGACAGCCGCGTCGCTTGGGGGTTGTGGATCACACTGCCCGAGGTGATGGGCGTCCAGACCCAACGTCCCTGCCGCAGGTACTCGGAGCCCTGGTCGAGACGGTCCATGCGCACCCGGAAGACGACGCCCTCGAGACGGTAGTAGCGCTCTTCGGCGCGAAGTTCGACCTCCACGACGTCCTCCCCGGGGCGGTCGGCGCGAGGCCGGGGTTCCCCGGAACCCCCCGACCCCGTCATGCCTCGTCCTTGGTTCAGTGCTTCGGCCAACCGGCGCTGCCGGCAGCGATCATCGCCGCGAGCGTTCCCAGCGTGAGCGCCAGGTACCGAGCCCGAACCGTCCAATGTGCCCGCATCGGCTCCTCCTTCGCCTCCCCCGAACGGGAGCCGAAATGTAACTAGCTGCTTGCCTGCGGGCAACCTCGTTGGTTAAGTTCGGCACGTCCGCTGCCGAAGTTGAGAGCGCGAGCGACGAAGGGGTTGCGGTGGTCGGAACCAGACTGCGGCGACTACGGCAGGCGCGCGGCCTCACGCAGCGCCAGGTCGGGGAGCCCCGCTACACGCACGCGTACGTGAGCACCGTCGAGGCCGGGCGGCGAAAGCCGTCGCGTGAGGCGCTCGAGCACTTCGCGTCCAAGCTCGGAGTGGACGTGGACGAGCTGATCACGGGGCGGCCGCCCGGCCTCGAGACCTCGCTTCGGATGCGTTTGCACGACGCGCGCGTCGCCATCTCCGACGGCCGCTTCGAGGAGACCGAACACGAGCTCGAGCACATCCGTCGCGACGCCCGCCGCCACAGCCTGTCCGGCATCGAGGCGAAGACCGAGGAGCTGCGCGGGCTGTGGCTCCAGCGCAGCGGACGCCCCGACCAGGCGCTCGAGCGTTACCAGCGTGCCGAGGAGCTCCTCCGCGACGAGCCACCGGCCGCCCGCGTCGACGCCGTCGACGGAAAGGCGACCTGTTTCAGCGCGCTCGGCGACGTGCGGTACGCGATCTTCCTGCTCGAGAGCCTGCTCGACGAGATCGAGCGATCGGGCCTCAGCGATCCCGACGCGATCGCACGCATCCACGCGAGCCTCGTCTATTCCTACATCGATGCCGGGCTGATGACGAAGGCCGCCGAGTCGGCTCGAGAGCTCGAGCTCCTCGAGCCTCGGATCGCCGATCCCGCGCGCATCGCTCAGATGCACATGAACGTCGCGCGCCAGTACCTCGCGGCGGGACGGATCGACGACGCGACGGCGTCGCTGCAGCGCGCTGAGGATGCATACCGCGCGCTGGGATTTCAGACGGAACGCGGAGGAGCGCACCTCGCGCGCGGCTACGTGATGCTCCGTGAAGGAGACGCCGACGGCGCATGGCGTGAGCTCGAGACGGCTCGTGCGACCTTCGAGCGAACGGGGAACACGAAGGACCTCGCGCGGACGATGAACGAGCTCGCCCACCTCGCCCAGCTGCAGGGCGACCCCCACCGGGCGCGTGCGTTGCTCGAACAGGCGATCGCCCTCCTTGCGACGCGCGACGATCCGGAGCTCGCGTATGCGCACCTCGCGCTGGGGCGGGTGCTCTCCGAGCTCGACCGGACACAGGGCGAGAAGCACCTCCGCGCGGCGATCGAGATCTACGTGCGCACCGAGCAGGCGATCGCCCTAGCCGTCTCGTACGGGGCGCTCGGCGACCTGCTCCGAGAAGGTGGAGACGACGCCGGCGCGATCGAGGCCTATCGCACCGCCATCCTGGCGGTCGAACCGCTCCTGTAGCCCAACCTAGGGAACGAGAACGGAGGTTCCGCCCAGCCCGACCCGCGCCGCATCGAGCGCGTCGTTCGTGCGGTCGAGCGGATACGTCTTCACTTGCGTCGACACGCCGGCCGCGCCGGCAAGGGACAAGAACTCTCGCCCGTCGCGACGCGTGAGGTTCGCGACCGAGCGGATCACACGCTCGCCCCACAGCAACTCGTACGGGAACGACGGGATGTCGGTCATGTGGATCTCCGCGCACACGACGGTTCCACCCGGCGCGAGCGAACGGAGCGCCGCCGGAACGAGCTCGCCCGCGGGCGCGAACACGACCGCTGCGTCGAGCGGCTCGGGGGCGGACTCAGCGGAGTCGCCCGCCCACGCGCATCCGAGCTCGAGCGCCTCGCGCTGTGTCTCGGCGTCGCCGGGGCGAGTGAACGCGAACACCGTGCGACCTTCGTGTCGCGCGATCTGCGCAACGAGGCGCGCCGCGTTGCCGAACCCGTACAGACCGATCGAGCTCGCATCGCCCGCCATCCGGTACGCGCGGTAGCCGATCGGTCCCGCGCACAGCAACGGAGTCGCGTTGACGTCGTCATACGTCTCGGGGAGCTCCAGGCAGAATCGCCCGTCGGCCACCGCAAGCTCGGCGTATCCGCCGTCCCGTTGATATCCGGTGAACACGGCGCGAACGCACAAGTTCTCGCGCCCCGATCGGCAGTAGTCGCATTCGCCGCACGCCCAACCGAGCCACGGCACGCCGACGCGGTCGCCGACGGCCAGGTCGGTGACCGCGTCGCCGACGGTCTCCACCACCCCGACGATCTGATGTCCCAGCACGAGCGGGAGCTTCGGTTCGGACAGATCGCCGTCCAGCACGTGCAGATCCGTCCGGCAGATCGCGCAGGCGGCTACGCGGATCCGCACCTCGCCCGGCCCCGGCCACGGGTCGTGCATGTCGCGCATCTCCAGTGGACGAACCGGGGCGTC
>DASUQY010000204.1:0-2531 GCA_036280315.1 Actinomycetota bacterium | reverse complement strand
GTACAGGTAGGCGCCGAGGCCGAAGAACGCGACGAAGCCGAGATCGAGCAGCCCGACCCAGCCGACGGCGACGTTCAGCCCGAGCGCGAGCAGGACGTAGATGAGCGTGTCGATCCCGACCTGCGTCAGGTACTCGGAGTCCGTGAAGAGCGGGAAGATCGCGAACGGGAGCGCGAAGACGACGAGCTTCGCCGCGGCCGGGGCGCGCTCGATCGCGTCCTCCGCCCGAGCGGTGAACGACCGCTGGCGCCGCTCCTCGGCGCTCGCGACCCACTCGTCGACGCCGATGCGAGGCTGCTCGGGCGGGAGCTCGCTCAAACCTTCTTCACCTCCGGCTTGCCGAAGATCCCCTGCGGGCGGACGAGCATGAAGACCACGAGGATCAGGAAGACGATCAGATCACTGAACGCGCTTCCCAGGCGGCCACGCGTGAAGTCCTCGATGTAGCCGACCGAGAACGCCTCCGCGAGCCCGATGACGAGCCCGCCGACCATCGCGCCCGGGATCGAGCCGATGCCGCCGACGACCGCGGCGGTGAAGCCCTTCAACCCGTAGTTGAAGCCCATGAAGTGGTTGATCTGGAAGAAGACGAGCCCGACGAGGACGCCCGCGGCGCCCGCCAGGGCCGACCCGATGAAGAACGTCTTCACGATCACGCGGTCGACGTCGATGCCCATCATCGCCGCTGCTTCGCGATCGAAGGCCGTGGCGCGCATCGCCTTGCCGAGCTTGGAGCGCGTGACGAGGAGCCAGAGGCCGGCCATCATCGCGACCGCCGACGCGATGACGAAGATCCGCATGACCCAGAGATGCAGCGGTCCCCACTCGACGCCCACGCCGACGTCGACGAGGTCGAACGAGTCGTAGCTGCGGAAGTTCGCGCCGAACAGCAGCAGCACGGAGTTCTGGATGAAGAACGAGACGCCGAGAGCGCTGATCAGCGGGGCGATGCGCGGCGCGCGTCTCAGCGGCCGGTATGCAAAGCGCTCGATCGCGACGCCGAGAAAGCCGCCTCCCACCATCGCCGCCAGGACCATCAGGAGGATCACGAGCCACACTGCGACCGTCGGGTCCTGGGCGCCTCCGAGCCACCCGAGCACGCCCCAGCCGATGAACGCGCCGACCATGAGCACGTCGCCGTGAGCGAGGTTGAGCAGCTTCAGGATCCCGTACACCATCGAGAACCCGAGCGCGACAAGTGCGTACACGCTGCCCAGCGTCACGCCGTTCACGAGTAGCTGGACGAGCTTGTCCCAGTCCACGCGCGGGTTATCTCACAGTTCCGGCGAGAACGAGGAGCGGCCCGCCACGTGGGCGGGCCGCTCGTTCCTACGGGTACTCGATCTCGACAGGAGGTCTACCCGACTGGGCTGTACTTCCCGTTCGCGATCTTGTAGATCACGAACGCTCCTCCGCCCTTCAGATCACCCTTGGCGTCGAACGCGATCCGCGGGCCGATGATCGACGGCACGCTCGTCCTCCGCGTCATCTGGACCACCTCGGCACGCGTCGCCGAGCCGTTCGCGCACGCGCGCGAGATCGCGTTCATCGCGACCCAGCCCGCCATGTACGTCGCCGGGCCGAAGGCGCCCGACGTGTCCTTCGAGACGAAGCGCCGGTACTCGCGGATGATTGCCCGCGCTGCCGGATCGAAGTGCAGATCCGGTGCGAAGACGGACACGTACCCACTGCGTGGCTTGAACTGCGACGGCGAGTAGGCGCCGTCCGTCCCGAACACGATCGCCTTCTTGCCTTGCTCGCGCAGCTGGTTCGAAAGCGTGTTCGCCGCGGTCGCCACCTGCGTGGCGAAGATGACCACGTCCACCTCGCTCCCGACGTTCGCCACGATCGACGAGAAGTCGGTGTCGTCGGCCGAGACTGATTCCCGCCCGACTTCGACGTTACGCGCTCTGAGCCCACGCGTCACGGCGCTCGAGAGCGGCACCGAGTAGTCGTCCTGCGAGTCGATGACCACGACGTCGCTCGCACGCAGGTTCCGCGACACGTAGTTCACGATGTCGGGTCCCTGAATGCCGTCGTTCGGAACGACCCGGAAGAACGTCCGGAATGGACGACCCTTCGTCAGGTCGACGGCCGTCGCCGACCCGGAGACGGATGCGAGGTTCGCGTTCGCGAACAGCTTTCCGCTCACCCGCACGGCCTGGCTCTCGGAGCCTCCGATCACGGCCATGACGTTGCTGTTGCCCGTGAACCTCCGCGCCTGCGTGCGTGCGACGGGTGCCTTGAGCTGCGTGTCGCCGAGCACGACCTTGAACCGTGTCCCGTTCTCCTTGTTGTACTTCTGCACGCCGAACCGCAGCCAGGAGAGCTGCTCCTGGCCGAGGAAGCCCGCCGGCCCGGTCAGTGGGCCGAGAAAGCCGAGCGAGACGTTGGTGCACGCCGCGATCTGCGCGGGTGTCGTCTGCGCAGCCGGCTTCGCTACCGCCGCCGTCACGACGGCGACTGCGACGAGCGCCGCGAGCCCGGCTGCGATCAGTCCCTTCCGCATCTATCCCTCCTCGAGTGAACTT
>DASUQY010000203.1:0-8966 GCA_036280315.1 Actinomycetota bacterium | reverse complement strand
CTCGACGCCCGGCGGTGGGACGAGCGTCATGGGCCGCGTGCCGATCGCGGTCTAGGACGGCTTGGCGGCCGCCCAGGCGGACTCGAGCCGGTCCGGACCGAAGACGGCCTTCGGGATGTAGGCCGCGGCACCGCACTCGGCGGCGCGGGGTGCGTACTCCTCTTCTTCGTAAGTCGACAGCAACAGAACGACGACGGGCTCACTCTGCCCGTCGAGGATCTGGCGTGTCGCGTCGAGGCCGTTGATCCCGGGCAAGTTCACGTCCATCAGGACGAGGTCGGGCGTGAGGTCGCGCGCAAGCGCGACGGAATCCTCGCCGGTCTCGGCCTCGCCGACGACGTCGAACCCCTCCGTCGCCTCGACGACCAGTCGCGCCGCCATGCGAAATGGCTCCTGGTCATCCACGATCAGCACACGAACGGGCATCGCGCCTTTCCTCCACGGTCAAGCGTCGCATGGGACGAGCCCAGCGACAGTGATGCCAGCACCACAGTTGCACCGCCGTGCTACCGCGCGGAGACGGTCAGCCGGCCGACGCGAGCCGCAGGAACGCCTGTTCCAGGACGAGCCGGGGGTTCAGGTTGACGTCCTCGGCGAGAGCGGCGCGAGCCTGCTCGGCGGCGGCGACGCCACCTGCCGATCGAGCAACCGGCGCGATCGCCGGCGTGACGTCAGGATTCATCAGGACGTCCGACCCGCCTCCCACCACGGCCGCGACCCGATCGCGCAGGAGGGCCGAGACCGCGAGCAGAACGCGGTCGACGTAGTCGCGTTCGGCCCGGCGCACCTGTCGTTTGTGACGCTCCTCGATCCTTCGGATCGCCGCCCGGTAGGCGTCCTCGGGTCGGCCTCGCTCGTCGAGGAACGGCAACAGATCGTCCTTCTGACTGTCGGCCACGTCCTTCTTGTAGCGCTCGGCTTCAGCCAGGACGAGCTCCGCCGCCTCGAGCGCGCCCGCCGGGCCGGCGCCCGCGAGATCGAGCGCGCGAACGGCGACGTCGCGGAACGCGAGGCCGTCCTTCTCCGCAGCGAGTCTGCGCGCTCGACCGAGGTTACCCCCGGCGAGCCGAGCGGCCAGCCCGGCGCGTTCCGCGTCGACACCCTCTATTTGAAGCGCGTCCGAGACGAACCGCTCGGATAACGGAAGGAACGACACGACGTGACAACGTGAGACGACCGTCTCGGGGAGCTCGTCCGGACGAGCCGAGAGCAACATGATCACGGTGTCCGCAGGCGGTTCCTCCAGAATCTTCAGCAGGACGTCCGCCGCCGCGAGGTTCAGCCGATCTGCCTCACGGATCACGAACACCTTGCGTCCGGGTTCGGGCGCGGTTCGGTACGCGGGGTGCCAGACCTCCGAACGGACCGTGTCGACGTGGATGTCGCGCCCTTCCGGCTCGACGACGACCTGATTCGGGTGTTTGTCGGCGAGCGCGAGGCGGCAATCGCGGCAGTCGCCGCAGCCGCCGACGTGACACAGGAGCGCCGCCGCGAACGCGCGGGCGCCGAGCGTCTTCCCACCGCCCTCGGGACCGGCGAGCAGGTACGCGTGGTGCGGACGTTCGGCCGCCCGGCGGAGGAAGGCGATCGCCCGCTCCTGTCCGGGGACGCGATCCAGGACGGGAAACTCAGTCTCCGTTCTCCTCACGCTCCTTCACCACGTGCTTCAAGGCCTCGACGACCTTCTCGTGAACCTGCTCCGGCGGCCCGTCGGCATCGACGACGACGAACCGCTCGGGATGTTCCTCTGCGATGCGAAGGTACGCGTCCGCGACCTTGGCGTGGAAGTCTCCGCCCTCCATCTCGATCCGGTCCGGCTCGTCGAGCGAGCGCAGGAGACCGGCCTCGGGCTCGAGATGCAGGAGGATCACCAGATCGGGAAACAGGCCCTGCGTCGCCCACACGTTCAGGGTCAAGACGTCCTGCTCGCCGAGGCCTCTCGCCCAACCTTGGTATGCCACGGACGAGTCGATATACCGGTCGGCGATGACGACCTTCCCTTCCGCGAGCGCGGGACGGATGATCGTCATCACGAGTTGTGCGCGGCTCGCGGCGAACAACAGCGCCTCGGTCTTCGGCTCGAGGTGACCCGTCTCATGACCGAGCAACACCTTCCTGAGCTGTTCTCCGACCTCGGTCCCGCCGGGCTCCCGAGTCACGAGCACGTTGGCACCCTGCTCCTCGAGCCACTCCTGCGCCAGGCGGATTTGCGTGCCCTTCCCGGCGCCCTCGACGCCCTCGAACGCGACGAACAGCCCTGCCGCGGGGGCACGCTTGAGCTTCGGCACCAATCCGAGCGGTTGCGGCCGGGTCACGCGGAACCGGCGCAAACCGCGTCGCGTGAACGCGCCGGCGAGCACCGCGCCGAGCCCCGCGAGCGCCAACGCGGCCCGCGTGCCCGACAGGTCGATCCGGCGATCTCCGATGGTGACGTCATGTTCGCCGATCGCCGACGCGATGATCGGAAACACCGTGAGGGACAGGAAGAGTCCCAGCCGCGACAGCACCGTGAGCGATCCGAACGTTCTGCCACGGAACTCGTCTGTGACGTTCTCCTGCAGGAGAACGTAGCCACTGACCCACGCAGACCCGCAGAAGGCCCCGAGAACGACCGTGATCACCGCCGCGAGCTCGATGCCGGGGATCAACGCGAGCACGAACAACATCGCGGCGGCGGCGATGATCGACCAGACGAAGACGAACTCTCGCTCCACGAACTCGACCACCTTGTTCGAGGACGCCATCCCGATACCCATTCCGATGCCGAACGAGGTCACCAGGATTCCCCACCCGGGGTTACCGGCGCCGAGCGTGCGGGCGAAGATCGGCCCGAGCGCGAGGACCGCGCCGACGGCACTGAACGCCGACACGATGCCGAGCGTCATGGCCGATGCGAGCGTGCTCTCGCGCAGGAACTTGAGGCCGTCGACGATGTCGCGCCCCACGCGCGACAGCTCGAACTTCCCCACACGGGCCGGCACGGGCGAGGTGATGCGGATCCGCGACACTAGCGAGGCGGACACCGCGAATGTCGCGCCATCGAGCCACAGCGCGAGCGACGTCGGATTGTCCTGGAGCCATGGCAGCAGATCCGAACCGCCAGAAAGGAACGCGAACACGAGGCCGCCGAGCGGCAACGTGCCGTACGTCGTGACCAGCCCCAGAGATGTCGCGTTGCCGAGCTGACGTCTTGGCACGAGGTTCGGCAGCGAAGCGTCGCGCGAGGGCGTCCACAAAAGCGAGAAGCACTCGATGACGAATGAGATCAGGTAGATCGCCCACAGCGGACCAAGGAAGGGCATCACCACGTACAGT
This sequence comes from Actinomycetota bacterium, assembly GCA_036280315.1. Taxonomy (GTDB): domain Bacteria; phylum Actinomycetota; class UBA4738; order UBA4738; family HRBIN12; genus CALGFI01. Next base: position 5,651 of record DASUQY010000203.1, on the reverse strand, counting down.
GCGCCGCGCGCGATGTCGGATCCGATCATCAGCGTCTTGCGGTCGAACCGGTCGACGAGCGCGCCGGCGAGCGGACCGAACAGGATCGCCGGCAGGAGCCGCGCGACCATCACGCCGGCGACTGCGTAGCCCCCACCTTTGCTCGCGACGAGCGCGGTCACGGCGACGAAGCCGACCCAGTCGCCGAACGAGCTGACCGTCTGCGCGATGAGGAGCCTGGAGAACTGCGTGTTGGTGACGAGATCCTTGAGCGTCGCGGGCCGGGTGCCACGGAGCGCGGCGACCTCATCCGCGAAGCTCGTCGACACCCCTGGCTACCCCTCTATGTCGCGGAGGCCCGCACGACGTTCGCTTCGCTCACCGTGCTACCTCCCGCTGCCCCCTTCATGTTGCGGGGGTCCGCACAACGTTCGCTTCGCTCACTGTGCTACCCCCCGCTGCCCCCGGTGGAGTCGCCGTCGCGGGAGGCGGCGCTCGCCGCCGTCGCGCCGGTCGACGTGCGCTTGCGCGACGTCCGCTTGGCCGGCGACCGCTTGGAGGTCGTGCGCTTCCCGGTCGAGCGCTTGGCCGCGGTCTTCGCGGAGCGAGCCTTGGCGCGTTCCGCACGCGCCGCGGCCTTGGCGGCGCGTGCGGCCGCCTCGGCCTCCGGATCCCCGTGCTTCTTCACGTTGAACGCCTTGTCGAGCTCGGCCCCGCAGTTCCAGCAACGGTAGCTCTTGGGGCGTTCCAGAAGGAGCGACCCGCACTCGGGGCACGGACGATCCTTGACCGGCGGATTGCTCGCGGCGAAGTCGCATTCTGGATAGCGGTCGCACCCGAAGAACATGCCGAATCGCGTGCGCTTCTCGACGATCTCGCCGCGCTTGCACTGCGGGCAGGTGACGCCGGTGCTCTTCGGCGGGTCCTTCTTGATGTAGCGGCACTCCGGGTACCCGGAGCAACCGACGAAGGGGCCGTACCGGCCGACTTTGCGCTGGAGCGGACGCCCGCATTCCGGGCACTTCTCGTCGAGCGTTTCCGGCTCGGGGCGCTCCTCGCCGTTGATGTTACGGATGTAGCGGCATCCGCCGTCCTCCTCGGCGAACCGCGAGCACCCGATGAACCGGCCGTACCGACCGAGTCGGATCTGCAGCCGGCCCGGCGGACGCCGCCCCTCCTCGATGCAGCGCGGGCACTCCTCGTCGAGGTCCTCGACGTAGCGCTCGAACTTCTCCTCGGCGCGCTCCAGGTCCTCGGCGAACGGCAACCAGAACTCCTTCAACACGCCCGCGCGCTTCGCTTCGCCCTCGGCGATCTCGTCGAGCTCCTGCTCCATCCGAGCCGTGAAGTTGACGTCGACGATCTCGGAGAAGTGCTCGACGAGCTTGTCGGTGACCACCTCGGCGACGTCCTCGGGGTAGAAACGACGGTCCTCGAGCCGGACGTATCCACGGTCCTGGATCGTCGAGATGATCGACGCGTATGTGGACGGACGCCCGATCCCGAGCTCCTCGAGCGTCTTCACGAGCGAGGCCTCGGTGTATCGGGGCGGCGGCTGGGTGAAGTGCTGCTCGGGTAGCACCTCGAGCATGCGGAGGAGCTGGTCCACGGTGAGCTCGGGCAGGCGGCTCTCGGCGTCCTCGTCGACGCCCTCGTCGCGCCCCTCCGTGTACACGCGGATGAATCCGTCGAAGATCAGCGTCTGTCCGGTCGCGCGCAGTCCGTACGTCGCACCGCCCGTCTGGGGAGCGGCCTCGATGTCGACGCCGACCTGGTTGAACCGCGCTTCCGCCATCTGCGTGGCCACCGTTCGCTGCCAGATCAGCGTGTACAGCCGCAGCTGATCGCGATCGAGCGTGCTGGCGAGGCGATCCGGCGTCCGCAGCACCGAGGTCGGGCGGATCGCCTCGTGCGCCTCCTGCGCGCTCCGCGACCGGGTCTTGTAGCGCCGCGGTTCGGACAGCGTGTACCGCTCGCCGAACTCGCCCCTGACGACTTCCCCGATCTCGCGGATCGCGCTCTCCGCGAGGTTCACGGAGTCCGTTCGCATGTACGTGATGAGGCCGACCGTCCCCTCGCCGCGGAGGTCGACGCCTTCGTACAGGCGTTGCGCAATCGTCATCGTCTTGCGCGCCGTGAAGCTCAGCTTCCTCGCCGCCTCCTGCTGCAGCGTCGACGTCGTGAACGGCGGTGACGGCGAGCGCTTGCGCTCCTTCCGCTCGACGTTCGCCACCCGATAGCCGGCCAACCGGAGACGCTCGACGTGCGTTGCTGCATCCGTCTCGTTCGAGAGGACGATCCCCTTCTTGTCGGGGCTCGCGGCGAGCTTGCCCTCTGGGATCTGGGTCAGCCGCGCGGTGAACACGTGGTCGTCCTCATCCGGCGTGAGGCGTACGTCGACGCTCCAGTACTCGACGGGCTGGAACGCCCGGATCTCGCGCTCCCGCTCCACGATCAGGCGAACGGCGACCGACTGCACCCGCCCGGCGGAAAGCCCCGGGCGGACCCGACGCCACAGGATCGGCGAGATCTTGTAGCCCACGAGTCGATCGAGCACTCGTCTGGCTTCCTGGGCGTCGAACAGCTTCAAGTCGATCTCGCGCGGGTGGCGGAACGCCTCCAGGATCGCGTCACGGGTGATCTCGGTGAAGGTGACGCGCTTGGCCTCGCCCGGATCGAGCCCCAGCAGATCGGCCACGTGGTAGGCGATCGCCTCGCCTTCGCGGTCGTAGTCGGTCGCCAGGACGAGCTCGTCGGACTGCTTGAGGGCCTTCTTCAGCGCCGTGACGTGCTTCTTGGAATCCTCCGGGACCTCGTAGGTGACGCGGAAGCCCCGATCGACGTCCACACCGAGGTCGCTCTTGGGCAGGTCGCGGATGTGGCCGTACGAGGCACGGACGGCGTAGTCCGGGCCCAGGTACTTCTCGATGGTCTTCGCCTTCGCGGGCGATTCCACGACCACCAGGGTCTTTGCCATGCGCGTATCACGTCCGTTTCTTTTGGAGGGTGGAGGCCGGCTACCTCCAGGGGCCTCCGCGGGCGAGGGTACCAGTACCCCGTCGTCAACCCGGGAAGCGCTCTTGAGGTCTCGGGAGATGTCCCGGGAGGCAACTCCGTCCGCGGCCGAACCTGTCCGATGAACGCAATGGTAGGGTCGCCGCATTCCCAGCGGCGCGGAGGTTGTCGCTGCTCGCCATCCTGAACTCGTTCGTTACCGAGGAGATCGCCAGGTACGGCTACGTGGCGATCTTCGTCCTGATGGTCCTTGAATCGGCGTGCGTTCCCATCCCCTCCGAGGTCACGATGCTGTTCGGCGGGGCGCTCGTCACGGCCTCGGCGCTGGCGCCGGAGCAGCAGCTCGACCTGTGGCTGGTGACCCTGGCCGGGACCGGCGGGAACCTCGTGGGCTCGTGGCTGGCCTACTGGGCCGGGTACGCGGGAGGGCGTCCGTTCATCCACAGGTGGGGTCGGTATCTGTTGATCCGCCCCCACGAGGTCGACCGGGCGCACGACTGGTTCGAGCGCCGCGGCGAGGTCGCCGTGTTCGGCGGCCGGCTCTTGCCGGTGGTCCGCACCTTCATCAGCCTGCCGGCGGGCGTGGTCCGGATGGGATTCTGGCGGTTCACGGTCTACACGGTCCTCGGGTGCTTCCCGTGGTGCCTGCTGCTGGCGTGGCTCGGGTACCTCCTGGGCAGGCGGTGGGAGACGGTCGAACGGATCTTCCGCCCGTTCTCGTGGGGGATCGCCGCGGTCATCCTCGTCGGTGGGGTGTGGTTCGTGTGGCACCGGATCCGAATGATCCGTCGGGACGAACAAGAGCTCAGGGCACGCGCCGCCGAAGCCGAGACGATCGCGGAGCAGGCGCGGGAGTCGTCCGAAGAGCCCGCGTAACGAACGACGACTAGGACAGGTCGGCCCGCATGACCCAGGACTCGCCGTCCTCGCTCACGCGTTCGAACCCCGCACGCTCGTACATCATGCGCGAGCGGTTGTGCACGGCGACCGACAGCGACAGCGCCTGGAACCCGTCCTCCCGTGCCTGAACCATCAACGCTCGGAGCAGCGTCTCGCCGATCCCTCTCCTTCTATGGAGCGGCGCGACGGCGATCCCGAGCTCGGGCGTCTTCTCGTCGACGAACCCCCAGCCCGGCTCCTCCTCGGTGAACAGCCGATACCACGCGGCGCCGACCGGCTCTCCGTCGAGCTCGGCGATGACTCCTCCGTCCCCTCGGCGCCCCCACTCACGGTGATACCGCTCGAGCATGGGGTCGGCGAGGGCGGCGATCATTCGTTCGCGCGGCCAGTCCGAGTTCCACGCCGCGGCCTCGTAGAGCATCTTCTTCAGGAACTCCACGTCACCGGCGCCGGCGGGTCGAACGTTCACGAGCATCGCCTCCGGGGAAGGACTGGAAGGGAACCCTAGCGCACTCCCGCTCGTCTGCGGCCGGCGAACCGTTCGCCGTTGCCGGTCGTACGCTCCAACGAAGGAGCCAAACGCGTGGAGAACCCGTTCCGCCCACCCGAGGCCGAGCAGTCGCTCGAGCCGATCCTGGGCTGGCGCGCGTGGCGTCTGATGCGCAACTCCACCGGCGACCTTCGTATCGTGCCGTCCACGCCGCGCGCCGCATGGGAGCCTCGCGAGCCGGTCCGCGCCACGTGCAGCGGCAGTCACACCCGCCTGTACATGGTGTTCAACCCGGAGCTCGCCGCGTCGCACCACAGTCCCGAACCCGGGTGCACGTGCGGGATCCACGCGGTCAAGGACGCGGCGCGACTCGCGCGCGCCGGCCGGTCCACCGCCGTGGTCGGTCGCGTCGCCATGTGGGGCCGCGTGATCGAGCACAGCAAGGGGTACCGCGCGGAACAGGCGTATCCTTCGCGACTCGCGCTCGTGTGCGCGTGGTGTCTGTGGCGCGGGCGCATGCCGGCGGCGCCGGACCGCGTCGTTCAGCGAGGCACGTGGCTCCGCCCGGTGTGTGCAGAACACTCGCGGCGGCCGACGGCCGTCGGCAGGTCGACCCCGGCGAACGACGTGCTCCAGGAGCTCCTCGACACGTATGGCGTCGACCGCCTCCCCGAGGAGATGTTCCGGCCGCTCGACGACCGGCGGCCGGGTGATCTGGTGACGCGGTTCCTCCGGGCGACCGATCGCGGGCGCACACCGCGATCGGCGTAAGCGTTACAGGTCGATCTCCTTCGCCACGCCCTGCAGTCCCTCGATCGACACGGCGATGAACTCGTCGAGAGGAAGACCAATGCCGTCCTCGACCCCCGTGACCTCGTCGCGGTTCACCCCGGGCGCGAACGCCCTCTCCTTGAGCTTCTTCTTCACGCTCGAGACCTTCATCCCGGCGCTCCGCTCCGGACGAACGAGCGCAGCCGCCACGAGCAATCCCGCGACTGCGTCGGCGTGCACGACCGCCTGCGACATGCGATCGGTCCGGTACTCGGCGTACGCGTGTGCGAGGACCCCGTTGATCACGCGCTCGTCGACTCCCGCCTCATGGAGCCACTCGGCGGCCATCCGCGCGTGGTTCGACGCGTCGTCGCCCGTGTGGTCCTGATCGAGGTCGTGGAACAGGCCCGTCAGCGCCCACAGGTCCTCGTCCTCGCCGAAGCGCCGTGCGAGCGAGCGCATCACGCCCTCGACCGAGATGAGATGACGAACGGTC
>DASUQY010000202.1:0-7341 GCA_036280315.1 Actinomycetota bacterium | reverse complement strand
CCACCAGGGGGAAGTAAACGGTCGAAGGGTGGTAGCCCAGATCGATCACGCGCTTCGCGACGTCCATCGCTCGGATCCCCGTTTCCTCCTTGAGCTTCCTCGCGCTCGAGACGAACTCGTGCATCGGACGGCCGTCCGGGTGGGCCAGCGGGTACAGGTCCTTCACCCGCGAGGCGAGATAGTTGGCGTTCAGCACCGATCGCTCGGCGATCTCGCGCAGGCCCTCCTGCCCGTGGAGGAACACGTACGCGTACGCGCGGACCAACACGCCGAAGTTCCCCAGGAACCCGTGCATGCGTCCGATCGAGTCGGGCGCATCGGAGCTCAAGTGGAAGGATCCGGTCGCCTCGTCCCGCTCGATCCGCGGAACCGGCAGGAACGGAACGAGCGCTTCCGTCACGCCGACCGGACCCGCGCCCGGCCCTCCTCCGCCGTGCGGCGTGGCGAACGTCTTGTGCGTATTGATGTGGACGATGTCGAACCCCATGTCGCCGGGGCGGCACCGGCCGAGGATCGCGTTGAGGTTCGCACCGTCGTAGTACACGAGACCCCCGACGTCGTGGATCACCTGCGTGATGCGCTCGATCTCCTGCTCGAACAGGCCGAGCGTGTTCGGATTCGTCAGCATCAGACCGGCTACGTCCTCGTCGACGAGCTTCTCGAGCGCACCCGCGTCGATCAGCCCCCGGGCGTCGGACGGCACGTGAACCGCCCCGTACCCGGCGAGGCGGACGCTGGCGGGATTGGTTCCGTGCGCGGAATCCGGGATCGCGATGCGCCGTCGCGCGTGACCGTTCTTCGTGTGGAACGCGCGCATGATCAAAAGACCCGTGAGCTCACCGCAGGCACCGGCGGGTGGCTGGAGCGTCGCTCGCGCCATACCGGTGATCTCGCAGAGTGCGCGCTCGAGCCGCCACATAAGCTCGAGCGCACCTTGCGTCGTCGCCTCCGGCTGCAGGGGGTGCAGTCGCTGGAATCCAGGCAGCGTCGCTCCCGCCTCCGCAACCTTCGGGTTGTACTTCATCGAGCACGAGCCGAGCGGATAGATCCCGGTGTCGACGCCGTAGTTCAGCTGCGACAGTCGCGTGTAGTGCGAGACGAGATCTCGCTCGGCGACCTCCGGCAGCTCGGCGCGCCCGTTCCGTTCGAACCCTTCCGGGATCTGGGCTTCCGGTACGTCGAGCGCCGGAAGGCTGAAAGCGCGTCGTTTCGGCCGCGACAGGTCGCGGATCGTGCCCTGGCGTACGGGCGGGCCCTGCGTCCGCACCGGCGCGCCGATGCGACGACCGCTCTCCTCGGCACCGCCGTTCCGGCCTGAGGTCACGAGAGGACCTCCTTCAACGCGAGGGCCAGCCCGTCGATCTCTTCGCGCGAGCGCCGCTCGGTGACCGCGACGAGGAGCGCGTGCCCCTCGGCGTCGGGTAGCGGCACGCCGCCGAGGTAGCCCCGCTCGATCAGCGCGTCGAGCACTTCGTCGGCGGGTCGCGGCAGCCGCAAGGGGAACTCCTTGAAGAAGGGCGCACCGGGAAACAGCAGCTCGACCCCGGGTACCTCCGTGAGTCGCTCCGCGGCGTACGCGGCCTTGGAGAGGCACTGTCGGCCGAGCTCCTCGAGACCCTCGGGTCCCAGCCAGGAAAGGTAAACGGTGGCCGCGATCGCCATGAGCGTCTGGTTGGTGCAGATATTGCTGATGGCCTTCTCGCGACGGATGTGCTGCTCGCGCGCCTGGAGCGTCAGGACGTAGCCGACGCGCCCGTCGACGTCGAGCGTCTCGCCGACGATGCGACCCGGCAGCCGTCGCACATCGTCGAGCCGAGTGGCGATCACCCCCAGGTACGGACCGCCGAAGTTCAAGTGGTTGCCCAGCGGCTGACCCTCGGCGACCGCGACATCAGCCCGCAGCTCGCCGGGCGGAGCCAGCACGCCGAGCGACAGCGGGTCGAAGACCTGGATCGCCCTCGCTCCCCCGGCGTGCGCCACGCCGAACAATTCACGTGCCGGCTCCAGCAGACCGAACGCGTTCGGGTGCTGGACGATGACGCACGCGACGTCGTCGCCGACCTTTGGGTGACCACCGCGGCCGTCGACGACGTCGAACAGCTCCGGCTCGTACCCCGCTCCCCGACCGTAGGTCCGGAGCGTGTCGATGTGGCGTTGATCGAGGGCCGCGCTCACGAGGACGCGGTCGCGGCCGGGGGTCGAGCGCGCCAGGTTCACCGCCTCGGCGAGCGCGGTCGAGCCGTCGTACAGGGAGGCGTTGCTGACCTCGAGCGCGGTCAGCTCGCAGATCATCGATTGGTACTCGAACAGCGCCTGGAGGACGCCCTGAGAGAGCTCGGGCTGGTACGGCGTGTACGAGGTGTAGAACTCCGAACGCCCGACGATCGACCACACGACAGCGGGCACGTAGTGGTCGTACGCGCCCGCGCCGGCGAAACACGCCAGTTCGTCCGCGTTCCGGTTGCGAACGGCGAGGCGGCGGAGATCCGCGACGATCTCCATCTCGGAGACGCCGTCGGGCAGATCGAGCGGCCGGTCGAGTCGGACGGTCTCGGGGATCTGGTCGAACAGATCGTCCAGGCTGGCGACGCCGATCGCGCGGAGCATCTCGCGCACGTCGTCGTCGGTTTGCGGCGCGAACCTCATCCCGAGCCGTCAGTCTAGCCCTCGCGGCCACGAGCGCTGGCGTGACTCGGGAGGTGTCAGCCCGAGACGTCCTCCAGCCCGTACTTCGAGACGAGTGAGAGGTAGTCCCGCTGGTAGAAGATCTTGCAGTTCACTCCGGGGTACAGCTCGCGGAGGCGCCGGATCTTCCTGTTCTTTCGGGTCACCAGCTTCTGGTTGAGCGTGGTGATCTCGATGTACAGGTCGTACTGCGGAAGGTAGAAGTCCGGCGTGAACCGCTGCACCACGTTCCCCTGCTTGTCCCACTCGAGGTCGAAGGAACGAGGCTCGTACTCCCATTCGATCTGATAGAAGTCGAGGAGTTGCGCGAACTGGCGCTCGCTCGCATGGGCGAAATTGACCAGATCGCTCTTCAGGGCCGCCGGCGCGGCCGTGGAGCTCTCAGTCACGCGCCTCCGGCGGCGCGGGCTCCGCGGCCCTTCTTCCGGCTTGCCTTCGCGAGGGTTCCCTCGAGATCGGTCCATACCTTGTCAACGGCGATCGCGAACACCCCCTGGCCACTCGCGAGCAGGTCCACGACCTCTTCGGGGGACTCCACCGAGTAGATACGGTTCCCGTCGGATACCAGGGTCGTTCCGAGCGCGGGCCTCTTCAAGTCGCGGAGCGTCCGCATCGCGGTGCGAATCTGACGGAGGTTCATGCCGCTGTCGAGCATCCGCTTGATGAGCTTGAGGAGCGCCAGGTCCTGGAATGAATAGAGCCGTTGGCTTCCCGATCCCTGCGCGTCCTTGACGGACGGTCGAACCAGGCCCGTTCGTGCCCAGTAGTCGAGCTGGCGGTAGCTGATACCAACGATCTTGGTCACGTCGGGCACGCGGTATCCGTGCTCGGCCATCACATCTCCGTAATTACGCTGTCGTCGGGAGGGTAGGCCGCGGCGGTGGACGTGTCAATCATTGAACGATCGCCTCGCATCCTTTCGACGTTTCTCCATTCCCTCCCGCGGCCTACTCGTTCTGCAGGTGGACTTCCCCGCTGCGAGCCGCTAGGGTGCGGCGGTTTGAACGAGCGATGAAAGGGGGTTGATGCAAGAACCGCATCGGTTGTAGACGGCGCAAAGAAGGGGGATGCGGATGCGCGCAACGTTGCATGCTGCCCGCGCAACGCCTGCAACACCCGCAAACCGACGGCGAATCCTCGTTATCGCCGTCGTGATGGTGGCGATGTTCATGCTGAGCGTCGCCGAAGGTCCTGTCGCCGGTGCCGATGGCGACGGATACCGGCAGAAGCTTCTTCGGCTCTTGAACCAGACTCGTGCGAGCCACGGTCTGGGCCTTCTGAAGATCGATCGCTCGCTCTCGGACGACGCGCGTGTTCACACGCACAGGATGGTCCGAGAGGATCAGGTCTACGACCCGTACAACCTCCCGGCGATCTTGTCGGACTACGCGTGGGACGACGTCGGTGCCGACGTCGTCGGATGCGCGGCGACGATCCCGCGACTGCATCGAGCGTGGATGAACCACGACGCACATCGGTTGATCCTGTTGAACGGCAACCTGCGTCGCGTCGGCATCGGCGTGGTCCAACACGACACGACGAACCACTGTGGTCTTGGCTCGATATGGGCCACCGAGATTTTCTACGGCTGAGTCAGACTATCGGCGTGCGGTGACGGGCGATCCGGTGGCGGTCGCGCCTCTTCGGCGGCGCCTGATCCTCATTGGAAGTCTTCGGGGTTGACGTTCTCCAGAAACTCGCGGAACTTCTCGACCTCCTCGTCGTCCTCCCCCTCGTTCGGGATGAGGATGGACGCCTCCGAAAGCACCTCTTCGTTCGCGAAGATCTTGCAGCCCAATCGAACGGCAAGGGCTATGGCGTCGGACGGCCGCGATGAAACCTCGTGCGAGCTTCCGTTTCGTTGCATGTTGATCACCGCGTAGAACGTCCCGTCTCGGAGCTCGCTGATGACGATGTTCTCCACCTGAACCGCCATCTCGTCGAGGATGTTCTTCAGCAGGTCGTGCGTCATGGGGCGCGGCGTCACCACTCCCTGGAGCGCGATGGCGATTGCAGCGGCCTCGGGCTGGCCGATCCAGATCGGAAGGAAGCGCTCCCCCGACGCCTCGCGGAGCAGCACGATGGGTGAGTTGGTCGGGAGCTCGATCCGCACGCCCGCCAGCGTCATCTCGACCAACATCGCCAGGTTCCCGACGCTACACCGGGGTCCTGAGATCCGGCAACCTACGTGCGGTCCGGCATCGCCCTGTCGTTGCCGGGAAGGTACGGCATCAGGAGATCCGGATCGGCCTCGAGCGCGCGGAGATCGTGGACCGCGAGAAGATCGGGGATGTTGCGATACCGCTCTCGGAAATCGAGGCCGTAGCCGACGACGAACACGTCCGGACAATCGAAACCGCGATAGCGGATTTCGAGCGGCGCGATCCGCCTGGCGCTCTTGTCGAGTAGCGCACACACACTTACCGATGACGGATTCCGCGATTCGAGCACCGAGATCAAGTATCCGAGGGTGAGACCCGTGTCGATGATGTCCTCCACGACGATGACGTCGCGGTCGCCGATGTCCTGGTCGAGGTCCTTGACGATGCGAACCCGCCCCATCGACTCGGCAGCGTCTCCGTACCGCGAGATCGACATGTAGTCGATCGACAACGGGAGGCTGATCTCCCGGATCAGGTCGCCGAGGAAGATCGAGCCGCCCTTCAGGACCGAGATCAAGACGGGCGCGCGCCCCTCGTAGTCCCCGGTGATGGTGCGGCCGAGCTCCTCGATCCGACGGCGGATCTCCTCGCGCCCGAACAGCACGGCGACGAGGTCCGACATCCGCGCACGATCGTAGCCCGTCGATCGCGGGCCCGTCGCCATTCGTGCGCGCGTCAGCCTCGCGCGTTCCGTTGGAACGAATGTCGACGCCGATCAGCCGAAGAGCGCGCGAACGAGCGAGCCGCCGGCGCGCGCGATCGATCCCGCGCCCCGCAGCCACCACGGCCCATCGTCCCTCGGCGGCGGAGGCGGCGCGACGTCGACGACGACGAGCGGCACCGTGGCGACCTCCGAGCCCGATGACGTCAACCTGACCACGCCGATCTGATCGCCCCGCCCCGGCGGGAACCGAACGGTGGGATCGGGCACCACCTCGGGCTGAACGGTGGAACCGGCAACGACGAGCGCGTGCCGAGAGTCCCCCGCGGCCACCGAGACGGCCCGGCCGTCGACGTCCACCGTCCCGAGCGATCGTCCCTCGGCGATCAGCAAACGACGGTCGAAGCCGGCGAACCCGAAGTTCATGAGCGTCGCGGCATCCGTGAACGCCTCTCCGGGGGAACCGAGCACGATCACGACGACCTGTTCGTCTCCGCGAACGGCGGTCCCCACGACGCAGAAGCCCGCCGGCGTCGTGAACCCGGTCTTGACGCCAGTGGCGCCCGGATACAGCCACAGCAGAGCGTTCCGATTCTGTACCACCCGAGGCTCGACTCCCCTCGACATGACGGCGTGCGCGCTCGTCGAGACGAGCTCCTCGAAGCCGGGGACCTCGTACGTGACCCGGGTGAGCCGCGCAAGGTCCCGCGCCGTCGAGTACCCCGAGTCGTCGAGGCCGTTCGGCGAGGCGAACGACGTGCGATCGAGCCCCAATCGCGCCGCCGTGCGGTTCATCATCGAGACGAACTCGTCGACCGAGCCGGCCACATGTTCGGCAAGGGCCACCGCGGCGTCGTTCGCCGACTGAAGCATCAACGCGTAGAGCAGCTCCCCCACACGGATCCGCTCGCCCGCGCCGAGACCGAGGCTGGAGATGCCGACGGTCGTGCCGGTCGCCGCCGTCTCGCTCACGGTGACGATTTCGTCCGGGCTCGTCCTCGTCATCACGAGGTAGGCGGTCATGATCTTGGTCAGGCTGGCGATCGGACGTCGCTCGTTGGCGTTCGTCGCGTACAGCGTGCGGCCGCTCTCGAGATCCATGAGGATCGCGGCGCCGGCGTGGACCTCGGGCGGTTCGGTGCTGGGAGGTGGGGTTCGAAGGACCGACGGGAACGGCGACGGAGACGTTCCGCCTCCGGGGACCGGAACGGGTGTCGGCGGCGGCGGCTCGACCGTCTGCGCCGCGCCGTGCGGAACGATCGCGACGGCCGCGCTGACGGCCAGAACGACGACGATGAGGATCCGGGCCGGTCGATCCACGAGCGGACGCGTCACGGCGACGCGGTCAGGAGCCGATGTGCTGGCGCAGCTTCGCGCGAAGGAGAGCCTGCTTCAGCTTCCGTGACGAGCGCGCCAAATCGTTGAGCGAGTTCGTCGCCGCGCGCCGGGCGTCGGGGTTCCGCTGACGCAGTTGCGGCATCACGATCGTCTCGAAGAATCCGGCCTCGCGTTCGGCGAAGTGCTTGTACATCGTGAGGTGCCTTGGCTCCACGCCGTAGCGGAAGAGGTCCTTCACGATCGACAGCACGATGTAGTCGTCCCCGTCGAAGTACCTCGCCGCATCCGGCCCGTGTGAGTGCACGAGCCCGAACGATTCGAGCTCCCTGATGCGGTCCTTGTCGACGCCGGTCGCCGCCGACATCTCCTCGATCGACATCTGCAGACCGGTCGCGGGCTCGGCGAGCTCCTCGTCGGGTTCCGCCGCCTCTTGTGCGCCGCCGACGCCGTCGGCGTGTCCATCTCCCGCCTCGACCTCCAGCAGTCGGTCTTTGA
>DASUQY010000201.1:0-6639 GCA_036280315.1 Actinomycetota bacterium | reverse complement strand
CCTGTTCCGGTTTCAGCGCGTGATCGGAGACGTAGCGGGCGCGCATCGCTGCGGGAAGCTCCGGCAGCGATGTGCCCACCCCATCGACCCACGACGGCTCCGGGGCGAGCCGCGGAAGATCCGGCTCGGGGAAGTAGCGGTAGTCGAACGCCTCCTCCTTCGAGCGGAGCGTGTGCGTGCTCCCCCTTTCCTCGTCGAAATGCCTGGTCTCCTGCACGAGCGTCTCGCCGGCATCGAGTGCCGCGCGCTGCCGCTGTTCCTCGTACCTGAGGGCGCGGTCGAGCGACCGGATCGAGTTGAGGTTCTTGATCTCTACCTTCGTCCCCAGTTCAGCCACGCCGACTCGCCGCGTCGAGATGTTCGCGTCACACCTGAGCGAACCTTCCTCCATCCGAACATCGGACACGCCGAGCGCCTCGAGGGTTGCGCGGAGCTCGGCGAAGTACGCGCGCGCCTCGTCGGGCGAGCGCATGTGGGGCTCGCTCACCACCTCGACGAGCGGCACGCCGGCTCGGTTGTAATCGATCAGCGCGTAGTCGGCCTGATCGATGCGCCCGGACCGACCGACGTGCGTCGTCTTTCCCGTGTCCTCCTCCATGTGCACGCGAGTGATCCCGATCCGACGGGTCTCGGCGCCGACCTGGATCTCCATGTTCCCCTCGATGCAGATCGGGAGGTCGTACTGGCTGATCTGGAAGTTCTTCGGCATGTCGGGATAGAAGTAGTTCTTCCTGTGGAACAAGCTCTCATCGGCGATTCGGCAGTTGAGCGCGAGCCCGATCCGAACGATGTATTCGATCGCCTTCGCGTTCGGGACGGGGAGCGACCCGGGGAGCCCCAAGCAGACCGGGCACACGTTGGTGTTCGGCGGTGAGCCGAACTCGTTCCTGCACCCGCAGAACATCTTCGTCTCGGTCGAGAGCTCGACGTGGCACTCGAGGCCGATGACGCTCTCGTACTCCGCCATGACGCGCGAAGCGTATCCGACGGCCCTGATCCGCCTTTCGCACCACGAGGCAACGAGGCAGTCCAATCGGTAACCGGCGAGGACCAATGAGGGGATGAACCGCTCGGGAGCGCCGCTACAGTGGCTCGATGAGGCGGGCAAACCATCGTGACCGCACGGGCGCCTCCCCCGCCCTGATCTGGACCGCCCTCACGGCCGTCTACATCATCTGGGGCACCACCTATCTGGCGATCCGCGTTTCGAACGAGACGCTCCCTCCGCTGATCGCCGCGGGGTTCCGGTTCTTCGTCGCCGGGCTCGTGCTCTACGCCGTGACGGTGCGGCGCGGCGACGTCGAGGGCGACCGTCCGACGCGCCAGAACTGGATCGCAGCGGGCCTCGTCGGTGCGGGTCTCGTCGCGGGTGGAAACGGGCTCGTCGTGCTCGCGGAGCGAACGGTTCCATCGGGCACGATCTCGCTGATCATCGCGCTCGTTCCGTTGTGGATGGCGCTGGTCGATCGGGTGCTCTTGCGACACGAGGTCGGGTGGCTGACCACGATCGGCCTGGTGATGGGATTCGGCGGCGCGACGCTGCTGATCGGCGGGACGGCGTTCGACGGGTACGCCCCGCTCTCCGGTCTCCTCGTCGGCGTCGTCGCCTCGATGAGCTGGACGGCGGCATCGCTCTACTCGCGCAACGCGCCGCTCCCGAAGCGTCCGCTGGTCGGAGCGGGCATGGAGATGTTGATCGGTGGGCTGCTCCTCGTCCTCGCCGGGGTCGCACGCGGCGAGATCGCGTTGATCCGATTCGAGGACTTCTCGATGGAGTCCCTGCTCGCCCTGGGCTACCTCATCACGATCGGGTCGTGGGTGGGATACACCTCGTACGTGTGGTTGCTCCGGAACGCGCGCACATCGCTCGTGTCGACGTACGCGTACGTGAACCCGGTCGTCGCCGTGTTCCTCGGGTGGCTCATCGTGGACGAGACGATCACGCTCCGAACGTTCATCGCCGGCGCGATCGTCGTGGTCGGCGTGGCGATCATCATCTCGACGGGCCGACCCGAGCGCACTGAGGAATCAGACGACGATTTGCGTGAGCGCGAAGTAGCCGTCGCGTAGCGCTACGCGGCGAGATCGGTGACCAGTCGAGGACGTTCGTCGAAAGCGATCACCTGCTCGAGCGCGAACGCCGTCCGGAGCAGCACGTCCTCACGCAGCACCGGCGCGGTGATCTGGACGCCGACCGGCAGGCCCTTCTCGTCGAGACCGCTCGGGATCGAGATCGCCGGCATGCCGGATAGGTTTGCCGGGATCGTGAACACGTCGTTCAGGTACATGGCGAGCGGGTCGTCGACCTTGGCGCCGATCGGGAACGCCGTCGTCGGCGACGTTGGCGACACCAGCACGTCGAAGTCGCTGAACGCGGCCTCGTAGTCGCGGATGATCAGCGTCCGCACCTTCTGGGCTTGCCCGTAGTACGCCTCGTAGTAGCCGGCCGAGAGCGCGTACGTCCCGAGCATGATCCGCCGCTTCACCTCGGCTCCGAACCCGGCACCCCGCGTTCGGGTCATCATCTCGATGGAGTCGGCGCCGTCGACGCGCAGCCCGTAACGAACGCCGTCGTAACGCGCCAGGTTCGACGACGCCTCCGACGGCGCGATCAGGTAGTACGCCGACAGGGCGTAATCGGTGTGTGGCAGCGAGGTCTCGCCGACGGTGGCGCCGAGCCCCGCGAGCCGGTCGATAGCGTCGCGGACGCTCGACTCGACGCCGGCCCCGACGCCCTCGCCGAGCGCCTCGCGCACGACGCCGACGCGGAGGCCGTCGATCCCGCCGTCGATCCCCTCCGTGTAGTCGCGTTTCGGCGTGTCGAGGCTCGTCGCGTCCAGGACGTCTTTCCCGGCGATGCTCGAGAGCAGCAGTGCGGCGTCGCGGACGCCTCTCGTGAACGTCCCGATCGTGTCGAGCGAGGACGCGAACGCGATCAAGCCGTACCGGCTGATCAGCCCGTAGGTCGGCTTCAACCCGACGACGCCGCAGAGCGACGCGGGCTGACGGACCGAGCCGCCCGTGTCCGTCCCGAGCGCCCAGATCGCCTCGCCGGCCGCGACCGCCGCCGCGCTCCCACCGCTCGAGCCGCCCGGCACCATCGTCAGGTCCCACGGGTTGTGCACCGGCCCGAACGCGGAGTTCTCGTTCGACGAGCCCATGGCGAACTCGTCGCAGTTCGTCTTACCGAGGAGCACCGAGCCGTCGTCTTTCAGTCGATTCCACGGCGTGCAGTCATATGGCGGCACGTAGCCGTCGAGGATCTTCGAGCCGCACGTGGTCTCGACGCCGCGCGTGGAGAGGACGTCCTTCAGGGCCAACGGGATGCCGGCCACTGCCGGCGCGTCGCCCGACGCGATGCGCGAGTCCGCTGCCGCTGCTTGCTCCTGCGCTGGGTCCTCGCGACGGGCCAGGAACGCGCCGACACGGTCCTCGACCGCCTCGATCCGTTCGAAGCACGACGCGGTGATCTCGACGCTCGACGTCTCGCCGGCGCGAAGCATCGCGCCGAGCTCCGTCGCCTTGCGGTCGCAGAGCGCCGTCACGTCATTCGACCTCGGCGATGCGCGGAACCTTGAACCGATCGTCCTCGACCTCCGGCGCATTCGCCAGGACCTCCTCCAAGGGGAGACTCGGCGTGAGCTCGTCGGGGCGAAGCACGTTCGAGCGCGGGATGGCGTACGCCGTCGGAGGCACGTCCTCGGTCGCCACCTCGCCCACCTTCGCCGCGTTGTCGAGGATCACGGCGAGCTGTGTGCGGAGGCGTTCCTTCTCCTCGTCGGAGAGCTCGAGGCGCGCGAGCCGGGCGACGTGATCGATGTCGATCTCGACCGGCACAGCCGGAAGTCTAGCTGGGTGCTCTCAGTCGCCGTCCCCGAGGAGGCGTTCGGCCACCTCGGGCGTGAGACCGCCGAGCCTGCGTTGGCCGAGTCGTCGCAGCAGGTCCCGCCACCCGGGGTCGTCATCGATGGCGGATCGCAGGATCGGCCTCGCCTGCTCGACCATGTCGTGCTGTGTGGCCATCCGGGTGGCCGTCCAGAACGACAGCTCCGGATTCCCCGGGACGAGCGCGAACGCCGCCTCCGATTCCTTCGCCGCCGCTTCGACGTCGCCCGCCTCGCTGAGCTCGGACGCTCGTTCCTCGTGGTCGTACGCGCGCTTCAGCCGGAGCAGCCGAGCGAGCTCGGGCAGCGGCTCGGGATGGTCGTCCACGCGAAGGTCGACGAGCACGTCCTCCCACGGCTTCTCGGTCCGCTCGCCCCGAACGATCAGGATCCTCGCCGCTTGCTTGCCACGGATGTCGCCGCCTTCGGCCTCGGCCGCTTCCAGCGCGGCCATGAATCGGTCGGCGAGGTCACCCGAGGTCATCTCGAACGCGACGGTCATCGCATCCCACACCGTGTCTCGGCGCATCATGTTCGCCTGGCACGAGAAGCCGTCGCCGATCCGGTGGCCGGCTTCGGGGATGCAGCTTTCGCCCGTGTGAACGGCGACGCCGCCGTCCGCGTCGAGGACGGCCACCTGCCGGTGCGCACGCTCCTCGTCCATCGCCACTCGTTCCGCGAGCGCCTCGGAGGCGCTCTTCCCCGAACGCATCAGATCGAGCGCGAGCGGACCGTGTTCGATCAGCGCCGATGCCTGAGTGGCGACCGCACCGACGCCCGCCTCCGCCCAACACACGATGCCCGCCGCGAACCAGTGCGACTGCACGGCGACGCCGAGGTCGCCCCGGTCCGGATCGCGAGCGACGATCGAGTACGTCATCGCGTCACCTGAACAGCCCGAACCGCGGCTCGACGCGCTGAGCCATCGCGGCGGCGGCGAACGCGTTTCCCACGAGCCACACGTCCGTGATCGGGCCGACGCCACCGGGGACCGGCGTGATCGCCTCCGCCCTCACCGCGACGCCGTCGAAATCGAGGTCGCCGACCATCCGCATCTTGCCGGTCGATGCATCCTTCACCGCGTTGATGCCCACGTCGATCGCGATCACGCCGTCGCGAACCATATCTCCGGTAACCAGACCGGGCTTGCCCGCTGCCACGATGAGGATGTCGGCCTGTTGTGTGAAGTCTCCCAGCCGTCCCGCCGCCGCGGTTCGGCTGTGCGCTGTGATCACCGTCATGTTCCGCTCCAGACCGAGCCACTGCGCGGGCTTGCCGACGCTGTTCGAGCGGCCCACGACGACGAGCGTCCGACCGGAGTAATACGTCGAGGCGTCGTGGCCCTGCGACGTGACGTACGAGTCGAGTAGGTAGAAACACGATGCCGGCGTCGACGGCAGGAACCGCGGTTGCCCCTGGGCGAGGAGACCCGCGTTCAATGGGTGCACGGCCTCGATGTCCTTGGTCGGCTCGAGCGCGCTGTTCACCGCCGCTTCGGGAACGTGCTCGGGTAACGGTTGCAACACGAGCACTCCCGTCACGCGAGGATCGGCGTTCATCTTGCCGATCGTGGCCACGACGTCGGCGAGCTCGGCGTCCGCAGGGAGGCGTTCGGAGACGTACCGGTACTCGAGCCCCTCGGCGAGACGACGCACGTGCTTCTCGTACGCCTGCGCGTCGAAGGACTCGCCCACCATCACCGTGGCCAGCCCGGGCCGAACCGCCGAGAGGCGCAGCACGCGCAGCTCCTCCTCGATCTCTGCTCGGAGCTGCTCGGCGACGGCGTTGCCGTCGATGACGGTCGCACCCATCGTCACGCCGGCCCGAGCCGGCTCATGAACTCGTCTTCGTCGATCACCTCGACGCCGAGCTCTTCGGCCTTCGCCAGCTTCGACCCGGCGTTCCCTCCGGCCACGACGAAGTCGGTCTTCTTCGACACGCTCGATGCGACGCGCGCGCCGGCCGCCTGCGCCGCCGCGGTCGCTTCGTCCCGCGAGAGCCGTTCGAGTCCGCCGGTGAGCACGAGCGTCTTGCCTTCGAGCCTTCCCCGTCCGGATCGCTTCGGCCGTTCGTCGGCCATCCGAACGCCGGCGACACGGAGCTTCTCGACCAGTGCGTTGTTCTCCGGATCCTGGAACCACTCGTGCACGCTCCGGGCGATCTCCAATCCGATCTCCGGAACATCGTCGATCTGCTCTGCCGACGCCTCGCTCAACCCGTCGATGGAGCCGAACGCCCGGGCGAGTACCTGCGCGACGTGCGTACCGACGTGCGGGATGTTCAGCGCGACGAGCAGGCGCCACAGCGGCTGCTTCTTCGCCTTCTCGATCGCCGCGAGCAGGTTGGTGATCGACTTGTCCGCGAATCCCTCAAGCTGTGCCAGGTCATCCGCGGACAGCGAGAAGATGTCGCCGGGATCCTTGATCAGTCCCCGGTCCAGGAGCTGGATCCCGGTCTTGTACCCGAGGCCCTCGATGTCCATCGCGCCGCGCGACGCGAACGCGAACAACCACTCGATGTTCTGTGAAGGACAGCCGCGCTTGTTCGGACAGCGCCGGTACGCCTCACCGGGCCGTCGGACGAGCTCGGTGCCGCACGAGGGGCAGCGCTCCGGGAACTTCCACCTCCGAGCGCCGCGCCTCCGCTTCGACAGCACCGGGCCGACGACCTCGGGGATGACGTCGCCGGCTCGTCGAACGATGACGTGGTCGCCCACGCGGACGTCCTTGCGAGCGACCTCGTCCTCGTTGTGGAG
>DASUQY010000200.1:0-2833 GCA_036280315.1 Actinomycetota bacterium | reverse complement strand
AGAGGCCTCGAGCGACGAGCCGTTGAGCGTCACGTCGTCACCCCGGATATCCACCCATCGAACGGAAGCGCCGGCGTCTCGCGCGGCAAGCAGCCACGGGCGGACATTCGCGTCGTGGTCGAGCCGCGTGACGACGACCTCGTCGCCGGGCCCGAGCGTTCGTGCGATCGATCGCGAGATCGAAAGCAGGAGCGTCGTCGCGTTCGGGCCGAAGACCACCTCGTCGGGATCGGCGTTCAACAGGTCGGCCGCGGCTCGGTGCGCCTCGTCGATCAGCGCATCGGTCTCGCGGCTGGTCTCGAACGCGCCGTGGACGTTGGCGTTGCTTCGGCGGAGATAGTCGGCCATCGCCTCGATGACGACGTCGGGCACCTGAGACCCGCCGGGAGCGTCGAGGAACGCGACGGGCCGACCGCCGACCTCGCGCGCCAGTGACGGGAACCGCCCGCGGATGCCGGCGACGTCGAGCGTCATCGGGCCTCCGCCCTGCGGTTGGCCGACTCGCGGGGGAGGCGAGCGTCACCGAGTCGGTCCCACCCGGCAGGGAGCTCGGGCGCCGTCCACGATGGGTCGGGTCGCCAATCGGTCCAGTCCTGGTCGAATGGCGATTCGCGGTTCACGAGCTTCTCGACCGCACGCTCTCCGTCACGACGGAAGGTCGCGGCATCTTCCCGCGTGAACAACCCCCGCCCGACGGTCTCATCGAGCTCGTCTTCGTCCTTCCATGTCACAGTGGTGCGATCGATCGAGACGAGCACGTCGAGCGCGTGGTCGGTGTAGTCGAAGCCGATCGAGGTCCGTCGAGGCGGCGTCTCGAGATTCACGTACCAGTGTCGTGGTTCCCACTCTGCACTCCAGATCAGCAGCGTCGCGGCCGCCACGCCGTCGAAGGAGAACGAAAGGAGGTGGTTCCGCGACGGGTGATCTTCGAGCGTCCAGTCGCCGACAGGCAGCCTGAGCCAGTCGCCGTTGGTCCCCCTGGCCGACTTCGAAATGCACGGTCCGATGTAGAACGTGCGGCGATCACCTCGGTCGTCGACGATGCGCGCCGGAATCGCCTCGAAGATCCGTTCGTCCCACAGCTCTCGGAGGGCGACGGGCTCCCCGCGTCCGAAGCGGCGCACGTCGCTCAGGACATCCGTTCGGCGAACGCAGCCTGCGCTCCGCGGAGCAGCTCGTCGGCGCTTGCCTTGAAGGACGCCGTCTCCGAACGCAGCTCGCCGGCCACCGTTTCGTCCTTCAGCTCGCCGGCGTTGATGTCGACGTTCGCGAGGGCGCTGTGCGCCGCGGCGAACAGCGCGAGTGCGGCGACGAGCCCGTCCGACGCGGCGTTGACGTTCCCGCGCGTCGTGCACGCGGTTGCCGCGGGCATGAGGCCGACGGCCCTGCGCGCGACCTCGATCGGTACGCGCGCCGCGCCCTCGTACGCGCGCTGGATCGCGGCGCTCCGTTCGGCCTTCTCGCGGTCGTCGCCCTTGGGCATCTTGAACGCGGCCATCACGGCCTCGAACGCGCGCTCGTCCTGTTCGGCGAGGTCCAGGAACGTTCCGCGCACAGCTTCCGCCTCGTCGAGATAGCCGCGCATCTCGTCCTCGACGTCCTCGTACTTGTCGCGACCGATCGTCAGGTTGCACACCATCGAGATCAGCGCGGCGCCGGCGGCGGCGGTGATTCCCGCGACGGCTCCGCCGCCCGGCGTCGCCGCCTCCGAGGCGAGCTCGTCGAGGAACGCGCCGATCGTCTGCGAACCGAGTTCACGCTGGCTCATCGGACCGCCCGTTCTTCCACGGCGTCGTCGCTCACGAGCCGCTCCAGGATCTGTGTGTCCTCATC
This sequence comes from Actinomycetota bacterium, assembly GCA_036280315.1. Lineage (GTDB taxonomy): Bacteria > Actinomycetota > UBA4738 > UBA4738 > HRBIN12 > CALGFI01. Next base: position 1,000 of record DASUQY010000200.1, on the reverse strand, counting down.
TAAGCCCTCCAGCCGCACGTGTTTGGCGTCGCCGTTCGCGAGCGCCGCCTCCGGCACCAGGCCGACGATCTCAGACGAAAGCACCCGCATGTCGCGTTCGGCCGCCAGGCGGGCGACCGCGTCGAACGCCGTACGGATGCCCGTCACCTCGAAGTCGACGAGGTTCATGGAGACGGTGACCCCGCCGCGTTCCGGCGTCTCGAACCCGATCGCGCGCACGGCCGGAAGGCCACCGCTCGACTCGCGAACCGCGCGAGCGATCGCCTTCGCGTCGTCGACCGGTCCGGACAGGTAGACGTTGAACGCGATCAGCGGCTTCCTCGCTCCGACGGCCGTGGCGCCGGCCTTGCCGAGGCGGTGCGGACCGAAGTCGGGTAGGCGTTCGCCGCGCGCGACGGCGTCACGCAACCCCTCGTACTCGCCACGCCGGACCTCGGCGAGGCTCGTTCGTTCCGTCGACAACGCGGCTCGGTCGTATACGTACACGGGGAGGTCCAGTTCGTGCGCGAGCTTCTTCGCGAAGGCGCGTGCCAGCTCGACGACCTCGTCCATCGAGATCCGTCGGAGCGGCACGAACGGGATGACGTCGACCGCGCCCATCCGCGGATGTCCGCCGGCGTGCCCGTCCATGTCGATGAGCTCAACGGCCTTCGCCGCGCCGGCGAGCGCCGCGCGCTGCACCGTGTCCGGAGCGCCGACGATCGTCGTGTCCAGACGATTGTGCTCGGCGTCCGCCTGCCGGTAGACGAGACGCGCGTCGGGAACGCTTGATAGGGCGTCGCAGATCGCCTCGATCACGCCGACGCGACGGCCCTCGCTGAAGTTCGGAACGCACACGACGAGCGCATTCGGGTCCATCGCGTCGAAAGCCTACTCACCGCAGATATCCGAGTTGACCGCTGTCGGAACACCGGTGTACGGTCTCTTCCTGGACTCGAACACACGTTCGATTGGTCCGAGACCGCTGGTCACGGGCGTGGGGGCAGCATGTCCAAGCGCT
>DASUQY010000199.1:0-4478 GCA_036280315.1 Actinomycetota bacterium | reverse complement strand
CCGGTGGCCACCGCCTCCTTGGCGATGTCGGCGGCGGCGTCGTAGCCGATCTTCGGCACCAGCGCGGTGATGATGGGGAACGACTGCTCGACGAGCAGCAGCGCCCGTTCTCGATCGGCGTCGAGCCCGTCGACCGCGCGTTCGGCGAAGAGCGACGCGGCGCGTGAGAGCAGTTCGATCGACTGCAGCAAGTTGTGCGCCATGACGGGCATCATCACGTTGAGCTCGAAGTCGCCGAGCGCGCCCGCGACCGTCACGACGGTGTCGTTGCCGATCACCTGGACCGCCACCTGACGAACGACCTCGGCGGCGACGGGATTGACCTTCCCCGGCATGATCGATGAGCCCGGCTGCAGTGACGGCAACCGAAGCTCGGCGAGCCCCGCGCGCGGACCGGAGCCCATCCAGCGGATGTCGTTCGCGATCTTCATCAGCGAGACCGCGACGGTCTTCAGCGCCCCGCTCGTCTCGACCAGCGCGTCTTGGGCACCCTGCGCCTCGAAATGATCGGCCGCCTCGCGGAGCGGGTGGCCGGTGCGTTCGGCGAGGAGCGCGATCGTCCTCGAGGCGAAACGCGGATGAGCGTTCAGTCCCGTCCCCACCGCCGTGCCCCCGAGTGGAAGGTCGGCGAGCCGTTCGGTCGCGGAGCGCAGCCGCTCGATCCCCTTCTCAACCTGCATTGCGTATCCCCCGAGCTCCTGACCCAGACGCACGGGCGTGGCGTCCATGAGATGGGTCCGTCCCACTTTCACGACGTCGTCGAGCTCACGCGCCTTCGCCGCCACCGACGCATGCAGTCGCTCGAGCGCGGGGATCAGGTCCTCGGAGATGCCGAGGAGCGCCGCGATCCGGATCGACGTCGGAATCACGTCGTTCGACGACTGGCACGCGTTGACGTGATCGTTCGGGTGGACGTCCTTGCTGCCGCGCTCGCCGCCGAGCATCTCGATCGCGCGGTTCGCGATGACCTCGTTCGCGTTCATGTTCGTGGACGTGCCGGATCCTGTCTGGAAGACGTCGAGGACGAACTCACCGTCGAGCCGCCCCTCGGCGACTTCGTCCGCGGCAGCGGCGATCGCCTCGGCCGCTCGAGGGTCGACCAGACCGAGCTCGGCGTTGACGGTCGCGGCGGCCGATTTCACCAGGCCGATGGCCTCGATGAAGCGCCGGGGGAACCGGATTCCGGAGACTGGGAAGTTCTCCAGCGCACGCTGCGTCTGGGCGCCGTAGTAGGCGTCGGCGGGAACGCGGACCTCGCCCATCGTGTCCTTCTCCACGCGGAACTCCGTCACTCCGTATCCTTCCCGAAGACCCGGGTCCGCACGACGTCGGCTCCGCTCAGTGTGCTACCCCGGAGGCCCCGAGACCCGACCGGGTCCCTCGCGTGGAACCTGTCAACACCCCGGCTCGCCGGGATGTCCGCAGCACTGCGCCCTCGAGAACGTGGCCCGTACGCGGTTTCGAACCGTGAGGCGGAGCTTCGTGGGGACCGGCGCCTCGTACTCGCGCCAGTTCGTGAAGAAGTTCCGAACGTGCTCGGCGAGCAGCGCGAAGAAGCGGCGCATCGGCCTCATCGTACGAGAGCGTCGATCCGTCCGGTCAGAGGTGAGCGGCGGTCACAGGTTCGCCAGGTCTGCGCACTTCGCGCGGATACCCTCCGCCGCGCGCCGGAGCGCGGCGAGCTCGTCGTCGTTCAGATCGAGCTCCACGATCTCGCGGACGCCCGCACTCGACAGCCGAACCGGGACGCCGACGTAGATCTCGTCGATCCCGTACTGCCCGGTGCACCACGCGCAGACGGGGAGCACGTCGTCGTGGCGGCCCGCCACCGCGTCGACCATGTTCACGACCGACGCCGACGGCGCGTAGTAGGCGCTCCCCTTCTTCAGGAGGCCCACGATCTCCGCCCCGGCGTCGCGCGTGCGGGCGTAGAGCCGTTCGAGCGTCTCCTCGTCGACCAGCTCGACCAGAGGTTTCCCGTCCACGGTGGCGTGGCGCGGCAGCGGCACCATCGACTCCCCATGAGAGCCGAGCGTGATGGCGTCGACGACGAGCGGCGACACGCCGATCTCCTCCGCGATGAACGAGCGCAGACGTGCCGAGTCGAGAACGCCTGCCATCCCCATGACGCGTTCCTTGGGGAACCCGGAGACGTCCGCGGCGAGGTACGTCATCTCGTCGAGCGGGTTCGTCACCACGATGAGGATCGCGTTCGGTGATCCCGGCACGACGCGCTCGACCACCTCGCGCACGATTCCGGCGTTCTTGCCGAGGAGGTCCATGCGGGTCACGCCGGGTTGGCGCGGGAACCCGGCCGTGATGACGACGACCTCGGAGCCTGCCGTGTCTGCGTAGTCGTTCGTGCCGGTGATGCCGGGTTCGAACCCGACGACCGGGGCCGACTGACGGAGATCGAGCGCGAGCCCTTGCGGCAACCCTTCGACGATATCGATCAGCACCACATCGCCCAGTCCGCGCTCGAGCAGGCGCATCGCCGTCGTCTGTCCGACGAATCCGCTTCCGACGACAGTCACCCGCATCGCACGCTCCTCGTTGGACGAAGGCGCTGGAATCGTACCCATCGCGCGCCGCCGAGCCGCTACGAGCGGAGGCGCTCGACGACCGCGTCGGCCACCTGAGAGGTTCCGGCCGCATCAGGGTCGTCGCGGGCGGCCTTCAGGTCGTAGGTGACCGTCCGCCCCTCCGCGATCACCGCCGCGACGGCGGCTTCGAGTCGATCGCCCGGGTCGACCTCGCCGAGGTGGCGCAGCATCATCGCGCCGCAGAGCATCAAGGCCATTGGGTTGGCGCGGTTCGTTCCCCGGTACTTCAGGGCGCTCCCGTGCGTCGCCTCGAACACCGCGCACCCGTCGCCGAGGTTTGCGCCGGGCGCGACCCCGAGGCCACCGACGAGACCGGCGCAGAGGTCCGACAGGATGTCCCCGTACAGGTTCGGCAGCACGAGGACGTCGTACTCCTCCGGACGCTGGACGAGCTGCATCGTGAGGTTGTCGATGATCCGGTCGTCGAACGACACGTCGGCGTACCCCGATGCAACTCGACGCGCCGTCTCCAGGAACAGGCCGTCCGAGAACTTCATGATGTTCGCCTTGTGTCCGGCGGTGACCCTGCGCCGACCGTTCGCCCGGGCGTACTCGAACGCGAAGCGCACGATCCGCTCGCTCGCGCCCTCGCTCACCGACTTGATCGACAGGCCGGCGTCCTCGCGGATGTGCTGACCCGTCGAGCGTTCGATGAACGAGATGATCTCGGCGGTCGTCGGCTCGTCGTGCTCGAACTCGATCCCCGTATAGCTGTTCTCGGTGTTCTCGCGTACGACGACGATGTCGACGTTCTCGTAGCGAGATCGAACGCCCGGGTACAGGCGGCACGGCCGGAGGCACGCGTAGAGGTCGAGCTCGACGCGCAGGGCGACGTTCGCACTTCGCTGGTCACCCCTGATCGCGGTGGTGAGCGGTCCCTTCAGCGCGACGCGGTTCGAACGGATCGACTCGAGCACGCGGAGCGGGAGCGCGGTTCCCTCGCGATCGACAACGCCCTGACCCGCCTCTTGGACATCCCAGTCGATGTCGACGCCGGTCGCCTCGACGGCGCGTCGCGCGGCGTCCATCAGCTCCGGCCCGGCGCCGTCACCGGGTATGAGCGTCACGCGATGGGACACACGTCTCCTCCGCATTGCGAACCGTGGCGCGCGGTAGTCTCGTCAGGATAGGACCGGTTCACCGGCCGAGATCGGAGCACCCGTGAGCGAGACCGGGCATGGGGGAAGCACGGCGAGCGAAACGGACGCCGTGCGAACCCCTCAGGAAAAGGGCCTGCGCGAGGTCGTCGCCGCGCAAACACGGCTGTCGGACATCGACGGCGAGAACGGGCGGCTGTGGTATGCGGGGTACCCGATCGAGGACCTCGCGGCCAACGCGACGTACGAGGAGGTCGTCCACCTTCTCCATCGCCTCCGGCTTCCGACCCGGGCCGAGCTCGATTCGTTCGTGGAGTTCATGATCGAGCAGCGCGAGGCGGACAAGTTCATCTCGGACGTCATGCCGACGCTCGCTCAACAGACGTCGCCGATGTCGATGCTCCGAACGAGCGTCTCCGCGGCGTCGGCGTACGACCCCGACGGGTGGGACAGCTCACCTGAGGCAAACGAGCGGAAGGCCCTCCGCCTGGTCGCGCGAACGCCGACCTTCCTCGCGCAGTACCACCGGCTCCGAACGGGACAGGAGATGGTCGATCCGCACGCGAAGCTGGCCCACGCGGCCAACTTCCTGTACATGCTCACCGGCGTCGAGCCGTCGCAGGAAGACGCCGACGTGCTCGACACGACGTTCACCTTGTACGCCGACCACACGATGAACGCCTCGACGTTCACGGCACGCATCATCGCGTCGACGCTCGCCGACATGCACTCGGCGATCACGGGCGCGATCGCGGCGCTCAAAGGCCCGCTGCACGGC